>JAHJRM010000028.1 GCA_018830905.1 Nanobdellota archaeon | reverse complement strand
TCAACAAAAACAACCCAAAACACCAAAGATACTAACGTAAAATCTATTTAATTTTACAGAAAAGTTTATATATTATTTTCTTCTAATGTTTCTATGTCAGAAAATAAGAATATTTTTAGTGATATCTTAAGTAAGATGATTGTCACTAAAGAAGGCAAGAGACTAGGATTTGTTAAAGACATTATTTTTGAGACCCGCTCCGGAGAATTGATTAATATTGTGGTTAAAGACGCAACCCCTTACACGAGAAATTTGAATCTAGAGAGAACCACTTCAAAAGATCTCTTAATACCCTACAATGCTATTATAGCAATAGGGGATTTTGTAATAGTCTCCGAAGAAGATTTAATCTAGAGTTAAAATTAACTAAATATTTAAAAACACTTTTTTTATTAATCTAATATGAAAGTAATCGGTTTTAATTTTACAAAGCTAAGTATTGATAAGCCAGATAAGTCTCAGCCAACAGAAAAGGTAGATATTGAGACAAAGATGGATATTATATCTCTTACAGAAGTAAAAGATCATCCTCTTAAGACAAGCGATGATGCAATAAGTGTAGATTTTGAATATATCGTCGATTACAAGCCGGATTTTGCTAAAATAGAGATAAAAGGCAGAGTTCTTCTAATGCTTAATCCAAAATTAGCAAAAGAAGTTATTAAAAGCTGGGAAAAGAAAGAAGTTCCGGAAGAATTCAGAATGTTCCTATTCAATATTGTTCTCAGAAAGTCTACACTGAAAGCACTTCAATTAGAAGAAGAGCTTAATCTTCCTCTGCATATACCTATGCCTTCTTTCAGAAAAAGCGAAAAGAAATAAGCCCTTTTACTTTTAAAAAGAAAGTTACTTAAAATAAAATAACTAATTCTCTCTATGAAAATTTCTGAAGAAAAGAGAGAAAAGATTTCTGAACACGTTTTAGCATTATTATACTCCCATTCCCCCAAGCCCCTATTTACATCTGAAGTAGCAAAAGAAGTGGCTCGCGACGAGGAATTCATGAAAACGGTTCTTCTGAATCTAAAAAAGAAAAAACTAGTCCAGGAGATAAAGAAAAATCCTAACGGTAAGGATTATCTTAAAAGATCTCGTTGGAGTCTAACAGATGCAACATACAATGCATATTCCCGCACACAAGACAATTAACAATCTATATTCTAGCATATTAAACTTTTTATAGAAGAGATCTTTAATCAGATAATGGATAAAATAAAAGAGTCTTTTCAAAACGTTAAAGATGATATGGACTTCTTTTACGACGAGCTTTACCAATTAAAGAAAGAATTAGTAGGAAACAAAGAAGATTTAGCTGAGATCTGCTCTATTTTAAGTGAAATAAACAAAAAATTAGATAAAAGTCTTATAAATCACACTTCGACACATAATCAGACAAATACCACAGATTCAACATATTCTTCGACATATAATCATCCCCTAGGGCTCTTAAAGTCGCAAAATAAGCCTTTTTCCAATGGAAATGAAGGGGTTCCAACAGACAAACAGACAAACAGACAAACAGACAGTCAACAAGAAAATATCACTAAAATAGAACAAGTTAACACTCAAAACAATCCTTATTCGACAGAGGCACTCTCTCCAAAGTTCCAAATAGTAAATCTAGGCATCCAAGAGTCACAGACACATATCTCCTCGACGCCAATAGACGATGTTGCAAAGATTCTAGACTCCTTAGATGGACTAAAGAAAGAGATTCGGCTAAAGTTCAAAAGGCTCACAGAACAAGAATTAGCTGTATTTTCAACTCTTTATCAAATAGATGAGGAAACAGGTCCAACAGATTATAAAACAATAGCCTCTAGGCTAAAACTTACAGAAAGCTCTATCCGAGACTATGTAGGAAGACTCATAAAAAAGGGTATTCCCGTCGACAAAAAGAAAATGAACAATAAACTAATCCTCCTTTCTATCTCTGAGAATTTAAAGAAAGTTGCCTCACTTCCAACAATTTTAGAACTTCGAGACCTCTAATTTCTCTCGAAAAACAATTACAAATGACTTTTTCGCTTAACCGAATAACATTTAATTCCTAACGCTCCCTTTTTCTCAATAAATTCCTCAAAGCATGACTCTCTCTTATCTCCTCTTCTCTTGAACCTTATTTACTCTCACTTTCTTCTTAAAAGATTGAAAAACCACACTATTCTTTATCCTTTTTCCTATTCTTAACTCTCACTTTTGCCTTTTTGAGTAGTTTTTCCTTGACCTCTCCAGGTATAAACACTCTTTTTTTGCCATTTTGCTCGACTAGTTCCCTTATTAAACCCTCACTTTTCTGTTTTATCCGGTTTAAATGCCCTCTTATGGTAGACCTCTCTTTTCCAAGAATAGATGCAATATCATCGTAGCTAAGCTTAAGATCTGAATTTAGCAATACCCATATGATTGCTCTTTCTGTTACTGAAAAATTATCAAAATTAAGTGTTTGAACAGCTGTTTGAACACCCTTCTGAACAGCGTAAACAGCTACCTGTTTATCGAACACCTGTTTGGATGTTTGGTTTTTTGCTCGAGGTTTCATATCATTCATGATTGAAACGACATTTTTTATTCCCTCTAGTTCCTCCTGCATCGTCGATAAAAGACTCCTTATCTCATCAATATTTTTTTTTTGCAAATCTTTCTCAGAATCTAGGTGTTTGATCCATGTTCCAATAGAACTCATATCTTTTTTTACAGAGTCAAAACCACTTTTAGTATCATCCTTCAGTTGTTCAACCTCTTTTTTCTTAGAAAACCATCCAAACATATCTACCTAGAGAATTTATTATTTAAAAATGTTTCTCTTTTTCGTCGATAAAAGATTAAAATCATCTCTTAATGCTAGCATAAAAACTCTCAAAAATTTACATATTTCTTTCTATTTTTTACCTGTTTTTATCAACTAAACAGCCCTAAACACCACCAAACAGCCTGTTTAAACACCACCAAACAGCCTTAAACAAAAATAAACAGCAAATTAAAATTTTAAAACAACTCTTTTTCTTTCCATCGGCAAAACAAACCAAACAGCCTGTTTAAACACCCTCTTGATTAAAAGCACTTCTTTTTAGCTATTGCACAAACCTAACCTAAGTGCACAATAGGTGGGACACTAAAAATTAATCAAAAATTTACTCGCGAAACCGCATTACCACAATCACAATAATTCTTAAAAATATACTTTATCTCATTTGGATATGGCAGACATATCTCCAGGAGTCTATGTTCACAAAGGAAAAGAAAATTCCCCTTATGCAATGATTATCCTTGGACATCATAGAGATGACTTTTTTTGCGTGAACACCAGTTGTATGAATTCTGAAACCCAGCTCTTCCTTTTATTTGAAACTTATGACCCTTGAATCTTAGGTAATTTCCATAATCGCTATGAGGCCCACGAGCAAAAGACAAGTGCTTTTACTAAGAGAGATATTGGAAGAAGAGCGAACAGTTATAGACAAGAAGTTATGTCTCCTTGAACAATATGTACAAAGCCAACCTAAGTGCACACACAAAACTTCTGAGAACACAATGCCCTCACTGAAGCAAGAAAAAGACCATGAAGATAGCTCTTATTCTTAATCCCTTGATAGTCCTTTTCAAATTTTATTCTTTTAAGCCCAATTTCCGTAAAATTTATATAGTTTATTCCAGTAAGGTTTCAATACTGTTATTGTAAGGGAACCCTTACGGGAAAGAAATACCCTAAGTTCACGCCTAAAAGAGAGAAAATGACACAACAAACACCCAAGGTAGCAATCTATGTGCGAGTTTCAACAGAAGAACAGGCTAAAGAAGGATTGAGCGTGGACGCCCAGATAGACAAGTGCAACTCTTTCTGCCAAGCAAGAGATTGGAATGTCTATAAAGTTTACCGGGACGCCGGCTTTTCTGCAGGCTCATTAAATCGCCCCGCCCTTGAACTGATGATGCGCGATGCCCAGGAAAAACGATTCGACATTATACTTGTCTATAAAATCGACCGATTTTCAAGAAAACTCAGAGACCTAATCATGGTTCTTGAAGATTTAAAAGAGAAGAAAATCAATTTTACATCAGTAACTGAACAAATAGATACAACTTCTGCAATGGGGGAGGCATTTTTTCAAATAATTGGAGTCTTCGCTCAACTTGAACGGGGGATGGTCAAAGAGAGAGTTGAATTAGCATTCGATAGAAAGATAAAACTAGGAGAGGTGATCCATAGGGCTCCTTTTGGATACACTTTCCAAGACAAAAAACTTGTTCCAGATCCAGAAAATTCAGAGAACTTAAAAGAAATATTCGAAATGTGGGCTGCAGGAGTAGACTATAAAGAAATATCTAAAAAGTTTGACCTTTCCTCATCCGCGCTGTACCAAATAGTAAAGAATCAAACATATCTTGGCAAGATAAAATATAAGGGGCAACTTTACAAAGGGAAGCATCGCGCCCTAGTTTCAGAAGACCTATTTAATGAAGCAAATAAAATTGAAAAAAAGGTAGAAAATGAATAATGTCTCTTTGGAACGGAGGAACAAAATTCTAGAAAGGGATAACTATGCTTGCCAGAAATGTAGTTTCTCCAGCCCTAATGGAAAAGGCCTAGAAATTCATCACATAATATCTAAAGTCTCCGGCGGAAAAAATTCGGATCTAAACCTAATGATTCTATGTTCTGTTTGCCATAGGCATGCACCAGACAATGAAAAAGATTTCAAAGAATTTATTTCAGATAAAATCGACGGCAATCTCCTAGAAACTTTTAGAAAATCAGACTATTCAATTTCAAAGAAGACAAAACTTGGAATGATCGAGTCTTTTAAAAAAGGATTGCATATAACAAAAGCCCCGAGAGGATATCAATTGGTCAACAAAAAACTAATCGTAAACGAATCTGGCGCAAAAAACGTAAAAGACATCTTTGAAGAATTTCTCAACACAAACACTAGCCTAACCCAGATAGCAAAAAAACATAATCTAACAACTTCTGGGCTGAAAAAACTCCTTATGAATACAACATATCTTGGGAAAGTGAAATTTGCAAATGAAGAATCTCAAGGTGAACACATTTCAATAATTGATGAAGATTTATTCAAAAGTGTTCAGAATAAACTGGGCAAGATTGGCTAAACCCTTATTTTCCCTTCTTGCCAATCTCTAAGAATTTGCTTAGAAGTCCTTATTTCGTCAACAAGATTTCCTTTCTTCAGATGATTAAGTTTTCTTCCTAGTTTCTCTATCAAATCATCTGAATCTCCTTCTGCAGGGATCTTATAGTGCCTTTCCAAAATTCCAGGATATTCTTTCATTAACTCAAAAACAATCATCTCTGGATCTCGCGCCTTATACCATGTGACCGCGCCGATCTTAGAATGCTTCGCTAGCAATTTGTTTACAGAGCTCTTCCAATCTTCTGGAGGAACTATCCCCGGAGCATCAATTAGATAAACTCCCTCTGAGATTTTTATTTTTTGAATGCCTTTAGTATAACCTGCCTCACTGGACGTTTTAGAAGATGCCCTTCCTGCAATCAAATTGATCACTGAGCTCTTTCCCACGTTTGGATATCCCAAAACGCCAATATTCACTCTATCCTTATCAACCTTCTTAGCCTCCATCTTTATCAATTTCCTAAGAACCGCAGTCCCCTTTCTCTCTTTGGAAGAAAAAAACAACCCAGGTTTTAGCTGACTCACATCTTCCTCTTTCTTAATCTTGTTAATATCCACCAAATCTGATTTATTTAGGAGATAAATCAAAACCTTTCCCGCTGCCTTAATTCTTTTTTCCAGGAAGAGATTCCTCGTTTTTTCTATAAATCTTGCATCTAGAACCTCTATAATCAAGTCGGAATCCATAATCAGATTATCAATTATGACTGAAACTGATTTTTTATGCCGTGCTGGACCCACTGATCTCTTCCTTGCTTTCCTCGATCCTTCAAGAATTCTTGACATATTATTTTATCTTTTTAATATATATAATCCTTCCCTTTGCAAAAATAATAAGGGTATAGGCTTAAAAGCGAAGTTTTATTGAAGAATTGATGGAAAGTTTCGAAACACTCGGATTAAACAAGAACATCTTGAAAGTTCTCGAAGAATTGAAGATAGACGCGCCAACAGAGATACAGGTGAAGGTGATACCTCTCGCACTAAAAGGACTGGACCTTATCGGAGAAAGTGCCACTGGATCCGGAAAAACTCTTGCGTTCGCAGCACCTTTGATCGAAAGGGTAAAGCCTAAAGAGGGTCTTCAAGCACTAGTCATTACTCCTACAAGAGAGTTGGCAGAACAAGTGTCAAGAGCCCTTAAACAATTTTCAAGATACAACGTTCTAAAAATAAATACTGTTTATGGTGGTGTGCCCATAGGTGCACAGATAAGAAATCTAAAAAATTCTGAAGTTGTCGTCGGTACTCCTGGGAGACTCTTGGATCACCTCTCAAGGAAAACTATCAACCTCTCTAAAATAAAATTACTTATTCTAGATGAAGCAGACCAGATGTTCGACATGGGATTCATTAATGATGTCACAGATATAATTCACAAGTGCCCTACAGAAAGACAAACACTTCTCTTTTCAGCTACAATCTCAAATGAAGTAATCTCAATTTCTAAAAGATACATGAAGGACCCTCAAGAGATATCTGCAGAATCAAGCGTCGATCCCTCCAAATTAAAACAAGTCTTTTACGATGTACCCTCTAATCAAAAATTCTCTCTTTTAGTACATTTGCTTAAAAAAGAAAAATCTGGGCTTGTTATGATTTTCTGTAATACTAAGAGAAACGCAGATATTGTTTCAAATAATTTGGGGAAAAATGGATTCAATACAATGGCACTTCATGGAAATCTAAGTCAAAATAAGAGAAACTATGTTCTTGATATGTTCCATAAAAGCGAGAGGTTTGTGTTGGTCTGCACAGATGTGGCTGCGAGAGGACTTGATATAAAAAATGTCTCTCATGTCTACAATTATGAATTTCCAAAAACAAAAATAGAATACATACATCGAATCGGAAGAACTGCAAGAGCCGGAAAGGATGGCAAAGCAATAACTCTTTTATCTGATCGGGACTTCGCCTCATTTAGGAACGCCACAAGATATGATCCCGGAATGATAGAGAAGATACCTCTTCCTATTTTTGAAAGAGTCCATGTGAGGATGAGCGAAACTAGGGGGGATACTCGATATAATTCTAGAAGTGGGTCTAGAGGCAGAAGCTCTAGAAATAATTCTAGAGGATCTAGCCGAGGAGGACCACGTAGATCTCCAAGTAGAAGTTCTAGTAGAGGACCCTCAAGAGAATCAAGAGGGCCATCAAGAAGTCCAAGAAGCTCTGGCAGAAGAAGATTCACAAGAAGATAAATTGGTTTTATTTCTTTGTAACATCAAGGATTTCAATCTTAAAGAAAAGTTTCTGGCCCGCAAGCGGGTGATTCAAATCAAGTGTGACAGTCTCTTCTTTAACATCTACAATCTTTACTGGGAAATTCTGTCCTTGGGGTGTCTTAATAGTCAAAAACATCCCTTTCTGAACCTCTTTTCCATCTGGCGTAGGCGGTATAGAATTCTTAGGAACATCTCTCTGAAGATTTTCTCTTCTTTCTCCATAAGCGTTTTCTGGTGAAAGTTCAATATCTTTACTCTCGCCTTTTTCCATACCTTTTACAGTATTTTCGAATCCGGGAATAACCTGTCCCGAACCAATCTCAAATTCTAAGGGATGCGAATGATCTCCATGCGTTGAGCTATCAAAAACACTACCGTCTTCTAACTTCCCCTCGTAGACCACTTTCACTTTGTCTCCCTCACTAATTGTCATACTTTTTTCAACAAAAAGACCCTTTTAAGTTTTTTGCAAGCACCTAAATCTTTTTTAAACAACGTTCTATGAATCTATATGTCCGAAAAGAATTTTCAAATAAAATTCAAACTATCTCCTAGTTCACTTAATCTAATGAAAGATTGTTCTCGGTGTTTCTGGCTAGATAAACATGGCGTTTGGAAGAGACCATCTGGAATTTTTCCCAGCTTGCCTTCGGGAATGGATAGAATACTCAAGGAGCATTTTGATAAATTTAGAGATAAGGACCAATTACCTCATGAACTCTGTGAAACTAATGAATGCTCTGGAATGAAATTATTTGGAGATAAGGACTTATTAAACACATGGCGAAACAATTTCAATGGAATTTCCTGGACAGATTCTAAGGGGAACGAATTAAGGGGCGCGGTAGATAATATACTTGTGAAAGGGAATAAACTTATTGTATTAGATTATAAAACTCGCGGCTATCCTCTAAAAGAAGACACTGCAGAACACTACAGACAACAACAGAATATCTACAATTTTTTATTGAGGAAAAATGGATATGAAACAGAAGATTATTTCTTTCTTCTATTCTATGTTCCTAAAGAAGTCACACTAACTGGAGAGGTTCTTTTTGATACCACTCTTGTAAAGATGGATGTAGATATTACGATGGCGGAGAAGATTTGGGAAGAGGCATTAAAGTTATTAAACTCCGAATGCCCAAAAGAAGGATGCGAGTGGTGCCAGAAAATTTAGTCAAAAATGGTTAAGCCAAATATTTCAATGACTTCAAAAAACAAAAAAACAAAAGCGAGAAGAGATCCTGCAGTCATAGTTTCATCCTTGATAGCATTCTTTTTCATCTATCTGACTTTTGCAAAAAACTGGCTTTACATAATTCCTGCAGTCATATTAATGATGTTCAATCAATTCAGATTAACAAGAAAAAACTAATGTCTCTTCTTCATTAAAATGTTAAAGCCTTCCCTTGAAACAAACGCACCAAGCCCAAACATTATCAACGATACGCCAACAAGAGCATAATTTCCTTCTGCAAAATAACCTTCTGCCCTAAATACAAGATATAACAATGCCGAAAGAGTTGTCACAAGAACAAATATCGCGGGAATGAGGATAAACTTAACTTTTTTCTTCCGAGATATAAAGTAAGATGAAACTCCAACCATTGTTATTGAGGCAATCAACTGGTTAGATGTACCGAAAAGTCTCCACATGGTCTCGTAGGTATTTGTGACTGCAAGAATCCATGCAGGAATCAGAATCATTAAGGTCGCAACAACTCTATTCTTTATTTTTTGAGCTAGATGTTCTGTAATCACATACCTTCCAAGTCTTGCGGAAGTGTCAACCGACGTGAGAATAAACTGGTTAACCATAAAGGCCCCAAGCAAAGCCGCAACGCTAACACTTAGGAATGGAATAACACCTCCCACGATGTTGCCAAATCCAGTAGAGAATAAAACAATCCACCCTTGCTCAAGAGTCAATTGGAAGCTACCCTCGCCTCCGCCCCAACTCAAACCAGAAATAACAACAACCGTAACAAGTATAGCAAGCAACCCTTCAAGGAGCATTCCCCCATAACCTATCATCTTACCGTGACTCTCTTTTTGGATTTGTTTACTTGTAGTTCCCGAAGACACTAATCCATGGAAACCAGAAATCGCTCCACACGCAACAGTTATGAAAAGAATAGGCCATAGCGGAAAGACACTTCCACTAATGTACATCGGCGCATTAATCTCTGGTCGAGCAATAAAGAATGCGATTATTCCCAATGCAAGTATTAACGTCATCTGCAGGGCACTCAAATAATCTCTCGGCCTCAAAAGCATCCACACCGGAGCAACGGACGCAATAAACGCATATCCAAATATGATTGTTATCCAAATGTTTCTAATTAAAGTTGGGTCTGTAAATGGAAGAGTCAAAGGGAAAATGTTGCCTATCCAGACAAAAAAGAAAATTATCAAAAGAGCGATAGCACTAGAA
The DNA here is from genome assembly GCA_018830905.1 of Nanobdellota archaeon. GTDB lineage: Archaea > Nanobdellota > Nanobdellia > Pacearchaeales > GW2011-AR1 > ASMP01. Next base: position 1,620 of record JAHJRM010000028.1, on the reverse strand, counting down.
ATCTTATAATTCCAGTTATACTTCCTAACTCCCAAGCCCATAATCAGCGCAAGAAAAGTTATTGCGACAAGAGGTATTACTAGTCCTGGTTTTTCCACAATGCTCTCTGCAGCTGAGACTCCAAAGACTGCAATGACTAACATGAGAGTAAACCAGATCATTAATCCAAACACCCATCCTGCACGGGAGTTGAGATATTTTTTTGTTATGACAGACACGCTCTGTCCTTTATTTCTCACAGAGGCCATAAGACTGGTGTAATCATGCATAGCTCCAATTAACACGGCACCCAAGAGCACCCATAAAACCACAGGACCCCAACCAAAATAAAGAACTGCCAAGATTGGTCCGATGATAGGCCCTGCACCAGCTATTGATGCAAAATGATGTCCCAGCAAAAATGGCTTTGACGAAGCAGAATAATCAGCATCCTCTTTTTTTGACGAAGCAGGCGTTTTATTTCTATCATTAATGCCTAGTCTCTTCTCTATAAATCTTCCATAAAAACGATACCCTAAGTAAAACCACGCTAATGCAGCCAAAAGAATCCATGCAGAGTTCATAAGAGCACCTTTTTCATTTTACAAACCAACGATAAAAATAAGAAAACGTTCATTAAAAGATTATCTATCTCTCAAAAACCAATTTTATAAAGTTAATTCTGCTAACTTATCTATGACTTGTGAAAAATGTGGCCATGTTCAAGAAAAACCAAGGGAAAAATTTGGAACAACTCTTTGCACACTCTGCTATCATCTCTCCCCATCAGAAGAATCTCAATTCAAAGAATATATCCAAGAAAAGGTAGATGGCTCAACTCTAGAGACATTTAGAAAACATTTTCACCCTGGAGAAAAACAAAAACAAGGAATGGTAAAGAAAGCAATCAAAGGACACCCCATGTCTAGAATGCCATTTGGATACAATTTAGAAAATGGGAATCTTGTTCCTGCACAAAACTTTAAGGAAGTAGAAGAGATTTTTGAAGAATTTATTAATGAAAAGATCAGCTTAAAAAAGTTATCTGAAAGACACCATCTCTCAATAAATGGGCTCAAAAAAATTCTCAGAAATTTCACTTACATCGGAAAAATAAAATTCAATAATCAGATTTACGAAGGAGAGCACGAACCTTTGGTTTCAACAACGCTATTCAATCACGTACAGAATAAATTAGAAAATGAAGGGATAAAATAACTATCTGAAACTCTTCTGTCTCTTTCTTCTAGCCTTACTATCTCCCGGCTTGTACTTTTCCTTCCTTCGGGCGTCCGCAACAAGAAGATTCCTATCATAGGCTAAGAATGCCTTTTCAACTTCCTCACTTTTTGTAAAAGCAATTATTGCCTTAGCCAACGAAATCCTTGCCGCATCAATCTGTCCTTGCTCCCCCCCACCGTGCACTTTTATTGCAACGTCCATAGATAATTTCCCAAGAACATGCTCCGCAATCTTCAAGGGCTCTTCAATCTTAAGTTTATCAATAAATTTGAGTAGTTCATATGGCTTTTTATTTATTATAACTTTTCCAGAACCACTGACCACAATTGCTCTAGCAACGGCACTCTTTCTCTTACCTGAAGTAATTATTTTCTCATTCATTCTCTAATCTCCCCGACC
>JAHJRM010000027.1 GCA_018830905.1 Nanobdellota archaeon | reverse complement strand
TTAATGGGATTATTTGGATTGGGAAGAAAGAGAGAAGTGCTTGACCTTTCTGAAAGATTGAGGAGGCAACAGGAATCTAAAGAACGCGCTCAGCGAACTCAGGTTTCTTCGGTTTCGGCGGAAGAAAATTCGCAAGAGTCGAGTCCCTTTTCATTTTTTGATAATCCTGCTAGTTCGACGAGTGTAAATACTCAAAGGTCCGGACCTGAAATTGTTGATTTAGGAAATCAAGGAAATTTTGTGCCTGCTGAAGACCGAAAGAAAAAGCTTGTTAAGAGGATTATGGATATGACGACGAAGCTTGAGGATTTGTCAAATCAGGTTTATCACTTGCAACAAAGAGTTGAAGTTTTGGAAAGGAAATCCGATTCGAGAACGTTTGATTGAATTGGAATCGTCATAAAATTTATATATGTAAAACCTCTGTAGAATTATGAAAAGAGGTCGCGTAATTCTGATTTCATTCTCTTTAGTTTTAATTTTATCTTTAAGTTTAGTTTCTGCTGGCTGGTTCTCAAATTTTTTCGGGAAGATGACCGGAAGGGTAACAGATAGTGCCGAAATTTGCCCAGACTTCAACAACGACGGAATTGTTAATAATACTGACTATGATCTTTTCGTCATAGAATTTAACCAACCCGTTACAGATAATAATGAAGAATATGATTTGAACAGCGACGGAGAAATTAATTTTTCTGATTATGTTTTGTTCGCTAAAGAATTTGGAAAAGAGTGTTCTGTTGTTTCAGATTTCGAAGATTCTGTTGAACCTGAAACTTCTGCCCCTTTGCAACCTGAACCGAACGTTACTTCAACTGAACCTAATTCCACTTCAACTGAATCTTCCACTGTTCCTGAAATCTGTCCCGATTTCAACAACGACGGGATTGTTAATGATACAGACTATACATTATTCAGCGATAATTATAACAAACCTGTAACTTCTGAAACAGCAATGTATGATTTGAACAGCAACGGAAAGATCGATTTTGCTGATTATGTTATCTTTGCGAAGAACTCTGGAAGAAATTGTGTTTCTTCTTTTGCTGAGAATAAGAACTCTGAAAATTCTTCCGCAGTAAGAGCAGGAAAACCAACTATTGGGTGTATTGGTATAGAGTGTGAAGAGAGAATCCCCTCCGATTTCAACGACGATGGATGTGTGGATAATAGCGATAGAGAATTTGCTGATAAAGAGATTAGTGAGTGGATTGAAAAGATGAAAAGTATACCTGTTCAATATAAAGAACCTGATTGCACTAGGACAAAAGATGTTGCCGATGAGTTTTGTAAGAGATTATTAGAGAATCGTGATGATTATTTTCAGGTGTCTTCAAATACTTTTGAAATAAAAAGAAGCACACAAACTATGGGAGTTTACCTTCCTAGTGGAAATCTTGTCCCTAATGTTAGGGCTGGCTATGATTTCTTTAATATTATTGAATGTCAATACTTTGTGGAAGGTTCTGGAAAGGCTAGATTTGAAAAGTATGTTGGACGTAAATTAAATGTGGCAAATGGGGCTGCTCTTGTTAGTGCTTGTTACCAAGAAGTTGATAGTGATAGTGGGGCTGGTTATTTGAGAGAAGCATATGATCAAGGAAGGCTTGTTAAAAAGGGTCCCTTAGCTATTGAAGTTAAAGGTAATATGGCTTATTTGACTAATGAATTCTTCTCTAGGGGAAGTTATGATGATGAGTCTTTAAAACGTTTTGATGAATTATTTTCTAAATACAATCTAGATGGAGGATATGATTCTGAAGGCGTGAGAAAGTGGCTTAATTTTATGTGGGACGCGGATGATAAGAGCGAATTTGATAAACATCTGGGGGAAGGATGTATCTTTGAGCGAGTTGAAGAGCAGCAATTTATTTCAGGGGATTTCGATAATAACGGGTGCGTCGGATTTTCTGATTTCTTATCATTTTCACAAATTTTTGGCACGGAGAAAAAAATCATTTCGATAGGCAGTGCAAAAAAGTACAATCCTTTGATGGATTTTGATGGTGATAGCAAGATAAATTTCGCTGACTTTTTAGCGTTCTCGAAAGTTTATGGTTCTGGATGTGATGCAAATCAACGGAGTCTGGATATAAATTTGCTTGAAGGTCAGCCGGCTCCCAAAAAGGCAGTGAATTGTCAAGACTATTCTTCGGAAGAACGAAGGAGCGAATGTTGGATTATTCGGGCGGGAATAGACGGGGACGATTCTTTATGCAGGAATATAATTGATTCTGAGAATAAACAGAATGAAGAGAATCTGAAATTTGTTTGCGCGCAAAAAGCGAACTGGAAGAATTATGAGGTTTTGATTAATTTTGCGGACTATCCCTCTCCAGCTTCATATGCCATAGATAGGTTTTCGGTGGATGAGTCTGGAATTTATGTAGCTCTCTTTTGGCCTCATGAGGGAATTGAAAAATATGATTTTTTGGGTAATCCTTTAGGAGCGGTTGACACTATGCCGGAGAATCCATTGCCCTTTTGTGGATCGCCTTATTGTAGTGTGAGTCCGCCCGTCTATATTTCATTTAATTATGGAGGACAATCATATGGCTATGGTTACTCTGGACTTTTCAAAGATGATTTGATTTTGAATAGTCCGCCCCAACTTCGGGGAGGTGTTAAGCAAGTGGCTGTTTTGGACGAAGTGTATGTATGGATAGATCAACAGATAGGCAAATTAAAAATAAATCGACTGGGATACAAGGATTAAATGAAATTCAAAATTTTATTTTTGTTCGGAATTTTGATTCTGTTTTTAGGAGTTTCAAATGTTCAATCTGCAACCTATACCTTAAATGGAAATGTAATTGATTCTGATACGCGCGAGGGTGTGGCCAATGCTGAGATAACACTTTCGCAGGGAGGAGTTGTAAAATCTGTAATTCCTTATTATACTAAATCTGATGGAAGTTTTGAAATTGTTGGATTTACAGATATTCAACTTTTAGGAACTGTTAGTGTTAAAGTCGAAAGCTCGGGTTATTTTTCTAATGAGGTTCGTAGAAATTTGCCTGCGGAAGAAGGGATAGTTGACCTTGGAACAATCACTTTATTCTCCTTGTCTCCGACGCAACCTTCGACAACTTCCGAAGCTGTTCCAATTACTCTTCAAAAATATGTTGAAGAGAAAGATTTCGATAGAGTTATTGTAAGGTCTAATGTTTTAGATTTGGATAGGTATAGTGGCTATGATGCTTCGAGAATTACTCCTGTTGGAACTTTGGAGTATTACCTTGTTCCGATGTTTCAAGGTTTGGATTCATCTTTGCTTGACCTTGTGTATTTGAAGTCTGGAGCAGTTGTTGAATTTTGGAAAGGCGGGAAAAAATTAAAGAGCGAAATCCTCGTGTATGATTCTGCGAGAGAATTAAGGAAGGATTGTTCATATTGGTTGTTTAATAATAAGAATAATAATAGGGTTCATTTTGAAATTTGTAAAGCGAATATTGTTTCAAGTTCTGGAGTAGGTAAGAGTTTGATTACTGGAAGCTCACAAGTTTATCACAACGGAATTATTTATCCTTCAGATATTAATCAATGGACTTGTAAGGAAGCTGCTTCGGCTTTCTCCGATGAAGCGAGTAGTTTAAGTGAGGAAGATTTGAGTTTGTTGAGAGCTGAGGGAAAAGGCTGGTGTAGTTTTGGGGATTTGTCAAAAAAAGATTTTTGTCAAGACAATCAAGTTTGGGGTTATAGTTGTAGCGATAATTGTGGAACAGCGACGATGATTAAAGATTGCGGTGATGAAAAACTTTGTTATGATTCCGGCGACGGAGCAACGTGTTTCGGGACGGAGATTTGTGATGCGAGGGAACCGACAACTGTGAGAAGAGCGGGGAAGTTGATTAGGAATGTTGCTGCTACAGTTACCTTGGGAGTTGTTGATGAAGCAAAGGAGTTTTGTGCGGGTGCTGAGAAAACAATTGTTGATGAAGGAGTCTGCTCTGTTGAAGTAGACAACACACTTGTTTTTACAGATAAGACCTTTAATTCTTTTGAAACCATGAAAGAAAATGCTAAGAAAGAACTTGCCGAAAAGGGAATTACGAAAGAACAAAGAGAAGCTTACAAATCCTGTATTAGTGATATGCTTTATTTGGGCATTTATCCCTATCAATATAAAGATGTTTCTGGTTTGAATGAATTGTTGGGACATTTTAATTCTTTTATTTTTAGAACAAAAGAAGGAAAAAGAACATTTGCAGGACCTAGCCGTGAAGATGCTTGGATGTTTTATTTAGGATTACCTCAGAAACATAATACATTCGGGATTTCTGATTATCAACCCGGCAAAAGTGAGGATATTAAATATTATTATAAAATTAATGTTTTTAAAATTAACTTTGCGGAGACAATGAAAATAAATGCTTTTGAAGGCAAAAGTGGTTTAGAACGTCTTATTTTCAAAATAGGCAAGGAAGGATTTATTATTGTAAGGGATGTTTATACCGATTATGAGGAGGGGGTAATGGGAGACTTTAAAATTTCCTTGGGCTGGGATGAGAGTGGATATTATCTTTCCTATTATGATATTTGGGATTTGGGAGAGCAAAGCTTGGGCATAGAAGGAGAAAAAGGTTTCTTTGGAAAATCATTTGAAATCTATGACCGGATTTATTATGATCCTGAGACTTTTGAAGTTCTTGAACCTTTGAACTGCGACCCAAGTGATCCGTCGACGTTTGGGAGGGCGGGGAAGTTTGCTAAAGATGTTGCATCGATTGTAACGTTTGGAAGAGTTGCTAAGCCTGCGGGGTATTGTGATCCTACATCGACGGAACAAACTAATTCTGATGAGTCTAGATGCGAGTCTCTCCTTGCTGATGCAATGAATCAGTACCATAGTAATCACGAGAACATTGCTCCACTTCAGAATGTTGCCAATTCTTGTTCCGATACTAGATTCGGTGCAAATGCCCTGCTGGTTATCGCAGATAGATTGTCTGAAAAATCTACACTAGAAAGTGTGGAGTCTGCAAACGAAATTTATCTTAAGGTTTATAATGATTACCAGGGGAAGGGATTTGTTCTGGTGAACAACATTTATCTCAACATACCTGTTGAGAAATCTGCGCTAATCAGCTATATTTACAACAGTTACCGTGGGGGGAAGTGTGATGCGGTTCTTTCCTATGGTCAGACATATTTTAATCTGTTTGGGACTTATGGTTCTCTCAAATCTTTTATTGACGAATGTAACTTTATTAAAACTTTGCAGAAAAAATGTATCGGGATAAATATTAATGGCAATCCTTCCTCTAACCTAGACGTTGTTTTTGTTGCTGATGGGTACACAGATATGAACAAATTTATCGCCGATGTAGACGACCGGATAAATAAAGGGATTCTTTCCAATTCTTTGTTAAGTTCTTTTAAAGATAAAATGAATTTTTATTATTTTGATGAGCTTTATCAAGGGTTGTGCTACAATGAAGGTCAAAATATCTTGTGCGATTATTCAGAGCTGATCCTTTCACAAGCTTGTGCCGCAGACCGGATTATAATTCTTACTCAAATTCGAGGGAGAAGCAATGCATATCTCTTTGGTAGTGTGAGAGCTTCTTCTAACATAAATGTCTTTAAGAAGTTGTTAGGCTATGATCCCAATAAAGTTGTTGTCCATGAAGTGGGCCATTCTTTTTTCGGTCTTTCTGACGAGTACACAGAGTCAAAAAGGGGAAGTTATCCCGGCACCCCTAATTGTGCGCCAGATATTCAAACTGCACAAAAATGGTGGGGAAGTGTTGAAGAAACGGGATATTACGAAGGATGTTCTTATGTAAAGAGCAATATTCGGCCTACAAAGAATTCAATAATGAGAGATCCCCAGAAGACTTCTTGGGGGCCGGTCAATGAAAAAGCCATAAAGGATTTTTTTAGCAGTTACGAACGCAATACAGCTTCTGTGAATTTCCAGAAAACCTACCAAATAGAGCTCTTTTATTCATCTGGTTCTGTTTTGGAGACTTCCTTAGCGGTGGGCCTGGCATACACACCGGATAAAACAAATCCTCCGTCGGACGCATATATTGCAAAAATATATTCTGCAGACGGCGGGGAACTTTACGATTATCAGTTTAGTTTCCAAACAAAGGTTTCGATAGACAGAAATCCTGAATGTGTTGATGAAAACGGAGATTACGTTAGTTCTGAATGCGAATCTGTTAGTAGCTTTGAGATATTAACTAATGTTAATAAATTCTTGGCTCTTCCTTATTATGCGCAGGGAGATAAAATAGGAATTTTTGATTCGAGTGGAAATCTTGCCCTAAGTATTGATATATCAAAATATGCAAATGACGGCACCTATGAGGGATCCTTGGCTATTGCTTAAATCTTCTTTTCTCCAAAATCTATATAAACGATCTCGATTTTTTCTTATTATGGAAAATAAGCATGTAGGATTTTTAATTCTAGGAATCGCATTACTTTTAATAGTCATAGTTCTATTATTCCAATCAGCGTTAAAAGAAGTCGTAGCTACAAGCTGCGGTCTTGACCACGGAGAATTCTGCCCCATGAATCAGACAGTAAATCAACAAACTTATTTAGCATTAGGAATTGTTGG
>JAHJRM010000026.1 GCA_018830905.1 Nanobdellota archaeon | reverse complement strand
TCTATTGCTGCTGCTGCGCCCGTTCGCGTTCTTGATACAAGATAGAGTGCTACAAAAGAGAAGCCCATGACAAGAGTGTTTGTTGCACCGAGGAGAACAAGGAAATCTTTTTGGGTTGTTTCTTTATCTTTGAAAGATGTTACTAGCTTTCTTGAAAGAGTGTTCCCGATAATTGCTGCTTGTCCGCTACCTAGTCCTGGAAGAAGACTGAGTAATGGAGAGGCGACGAAGGAGCCTAAGAATGCGTTCGCAAGAGGACTTTTCATTTCTTTTAATGTAGGTTTTTGATTTTCAGTATTCTGTTTTGGAATTTGGGTTTTTGTTTGGATTGTCATGAGGAGCATTGATGCTCCGAAGAGTCCTGTTAGTAGAGGTAGAAGTGGTTCATTTAGATTAAGATTTAGAGCACTAAATCCGAGTGCTCCTGTAAGGAAGAAGGCTAGTAACGCAAGTGATTTTTTCTTTTCTAGTGAGATGAGCAATGTGGATATTAAGATTAGGAAGAGCGCCATTATTGAAATTGAGATGTTTTTTGTTAAAGGTAGATTTTTTGATAGAAAAGAATAGATTGGAGGAATTATTTTTGAAGAGGGGAATGCGATAATGACAAGGATAATTATTGCGAGAAGACCTCCATAACTTGCGAGTGTGATTGCTTCTTGTCCTTGACCTCTTTTTAGCATTTCGTGTCCTGGAAGAACGGATAGTTCGGTGTCTGTGTCTGGGCAGCCGAGGAAAACCGAGGGAATGAAACTAACAAAGGTGTGTGTAATTGCCATTGAGGTAATTAGTGCTATGAGATAGATTGGTTCGAGAAAGAAAAATGCAGACGCAGAGATTGAGAGAATTATTGTGCTTATGAGATTTGTGTGAATGCCTGGAATTAAACCAGTGATTGTTCCCGAGAGTATTCCCAAGAACATGAATAAGATTATTTCTATTAACATAAAAGAGTTTATATTTTCCTATTGAAAATATTTTCCTTCTCTGAACTTTTTCAAAATATGGCTTGCAGCAAGTTGCATCTTTTCTGGATTCTTTGATTTTTGGTTTTCGTGTCTTCGATATCTAAATGCCACTATTGGTACTTTGGCTATCTTGTTTCTTTTTCCAATTACCTGTAACCAGAGATCATAATCTTCTGAATTTTTCAGAGTAGTATCTAGTTGAATCTCTTTTTCAAATAGGGATTTTTTCATCATTACACTTCCTCCAGGGATATAGCCCTTTGGGTCGAGAATTCTTGAGGGGGTTGTGTCTTCAGGGAGAGTTTTTTTGAAAGATTCTTTCATAATCTCATAAGGGTCTTTCTTAAATTCTATAGCTTCAATAAATTTATCATCTCTCCCTTCTCCGAATTGAATGAAATTAGAGTAAACAAGGGATATCTCTGGATTATTCTCAAAGAACAGGTATTGTTTTTTCAATCTGTTCTCTTCCATTAGATCGTCCGCATCGAGAAATACAATATATTTGCCCCTTGCCTTTTTATTCCTTGATTCAATGCCTCTGCTCTTCCACAATTAGTATCTTGTTCTAAGAGAAATATTCTTTTGTCTTTTCCAGATAACGCTTTGACTTTTTCAGAAGTTTTGTCTGTGCTTGTATCGTTTACGACAATGATTTCAAAGTCCTTGAATGATTGGTCCAGAATTGAGTTTAAACATGCTAAGATATATTTTTCCTCATTGTATGCTGCTACAATTACACTGATTTTAGGTAGAGGATTTTTCTTTTCTTCCATCTTTTTTTGTACCGTTCTTTTCTATGCAAGATTGAAAAATTCCCACTAGTCTGTCTGTTGTTTTTCTTATATCGAATTTTTTCATTATTTTTTCTACGTTCAGGTCTCCCATCTTTTTTCTTTTCTTTGGGTCTTTAACAAGAATCTCTATCTTTTTTTCTAATTCAACTGCAGAGTTTGGGCTAACAAGGAATCCGTTTATGTTATCATCGATTATCTCTGGAATACCTCCAACGCTTGTTCCTATAACGGGAATTCCACAGGCCATGGCTTCTGCATAAACTAGTCCGAAAGATTCCATTTGTGATGACATGACGAATATGTCTGCACCGTTGTAAGCTAAGGGCATTTCGCCAAGATCAAATGACTTAATAATTATTCTGTTCCCAATTCCATGAATTTCTGCAAGATCCTGTATTTTTTTTACTGCCTTGTCGAATTCTTTTTGCCAGATTGTTGGAGGTTTTGCTGTTGCTATCAATAGTTTTACGTTTTTTTGTTTTTGAGCTAGGATTGAGAATGATTCTAAAAGTGTTATGATACCTTTTAGTTCAAGATATGAGCTTGTAGTGCTTCCGGTGATTCTGCTTGCGTGCATGATCAGAATATCACTATCAGAAATATCTATTCTTTTTCTTAACCATTCTTTTCCTAATCCTGGTCTAAAGACTTCTGTATCTATTCCAGGGTAGACAACAGATAGTTTTTTTACGCTCACGCCTACATTATATGCTGCGTTGTTCACGCTTTTACTTACTGCCATAATTTTTGACCACATAAGATCTTTTACAAGGGCTTTTTCTATTTCTTTATTGAAGTGTGCATGCATTCTCAGAACTGCAGGAACGCCTGTTTCAATAGAGACAAGGTTTACTGCGAAAGCGTAAGATGGCGGAGTTCCTCTGTAAAAATTTTCTGCAGATATTATGTCTACACCTTTTTCTTTTACTAGTTTTTTTAAGTAATTATAGAGTTTTTTTCCTCCAAGGCCTTTATTTCTGAATTTTGGACTCATGAACGAAAGGTTATGAACTGTTAGATTATCTATTGTTTGGACCTTGTCCTTGTCGTAGGAAGCGGTAACTATGTCTACAGAGTGTCCTTTTTTAATAAGCTCATTAGTTGTTGTGTCGAGGTATCTTTCGATTCCTCCAGTACTTGTCGAAGAGTGAGAAAATGAGACAAAACAAATTCTTAGTTTTTCTTTCTTAGTAAGATCTTCATCATCGTCCATTTTTGATACTACTATGGACAAATTACTCCTTAAAAGGCTTGTGTAGAGGGTTCAGTTTGGAGCAATGTTTAAAAACCCTCTTTTCGCTATCGCGTTTTAAATTCAACTATGTCTAGGTCTTTTAGGAGATGGTTTAGGCCAACAACCTGTCCTGGGAATTTGGAACTAGGCCCCCAGATTTTTGTTTCCTTTAGTGTGGAGAGATTTTTTAGAACCTTTTTAGCCACATTTCTGATTGTTGATTCTGGGTCGAAAATCATTGGCTTATCTGACTTTTCTTTTCCTGGTTCTTTGGTGTATACTCTTAGCTTTCCGAAGCTGTTGAAAATTTTTTCTTTTAGTTCTTCAATACCTTCTTTAGTTTCTGCAGAGATTATTACAAAATCATATTTCTTACTTTGAAGTGTTGAAGCAAGTTTTCTTTTTTCTTTGTCTTGCAGATCCTTTTGGTTGAATGCAATTATCTTCTTTTTAGATTCTCGGATAAGCTCTTTTTCTAGCTCTTTTATTTGTTCCAAATCTGTGACTAGGAGGACTAACGAGTCTGCAGTATTTACAAGTCCTTTGTCGTAATATTCTGATTTTATTGCAGGGATTTCTACAACTTGGATGTTTGCTCTTTGAAAGCTCATCATTCCTATGTTTGGTCTTTTTGTTGTGAATTGATATGGTGCGATTTCTGGAAGAGTATTTGTTAAAATTGAAAGGAGAGAAGATTTTCCAGTGTTGGTGAATCCCACTATTGCTGTTTGCATTTCTTCTTTCTTTATAGAGTGCTTGCCAGATCCACCTCTCCCACTCTTTTTGATTTTTTCAGACTTTTCTTTTAATTTTCTATATCTGTTCTTAAGATTGGCGAGCATTTTCTCAGAAGATTTATGTTTTGGGCATTCTCTAATCATTTCTTCTAGCCAGTATAGTCGGTCTTCATCTTTTTCTGCTGACAGAAACATAGATTCTGCTTTCTTATATATTGGGGATTGATTTGTTGAGGCCATTCGTATGGAACCAAGATTACCGGAGTTCACTTCGTTCCCTCTCGTTCGCCGATACGTCAAACGAGACAAGTCACCCTCCTTTAATTTACTGCTGAGGGCTCATTGAATGAATCTTGATAAAAGTTTTAAACAGACTAAACTTAAAAGACTTGTGAATTTTTAAAATGGATGAAAAGATATTTGATAAGATAATTCAGAAAAAAGATTTTTCCATGCTCCCTGTGAAGGATGTTGAGAGGGCTTTTTCGCATTTTGAAAAACGTGATACTAGCGATGAAGAGAAAATAAGGTTGACGCGGGAGCTGTTGCACAAAGTTTTTGGAGCTTTCACTAGCAGGAAACTTTTGAGTCCGAAGAACAAGGATGCTGAATGGATTTTGAGAAAGCACCTTTCTACGCGAGAGCGTCTTGGATTCTATGAAAAAGTATATAAGATGGTTTTGAAAGGATTTAAGGGAAAAATAAGTGTTGTGGATTTTGGTGCAGGCGTTAATGGTTTTGGCTATCCTTATTTTGAAAAAGCAGGTTTTGATGTTTCTTACACTGCTGTGGAAAGCGTCGGGCAACTTGTTAATTTGATGAATGCTTATTTTGAAAAGAATAAATTCGATGCGATAGCTGTTCACGAAAGTTTATTTAATTTAGAAAAGATTAAGAATCTTGTGCGGAAGCAGAAAAAGCCAAGAATTGTTTTAATGTTCAAGGCGGTGGATTCCCTTGAGATGTTGGAGAGGGATTATTCCAAGAATCTTATTTCTGGTGTTGCGGAGGTTTCTGAAAGAATTGTTTTAAGTTTTGCTACAGAGAGTATGATTCGGAGAAGGAAATTTAGGGTTAGTCGGAAATGGATTGTGGATTTTGTGCGAGAGAACTTTAAAGTTTTGGATGAATTTGAGCTTGGTTCAGAAAAATTTCTTGTTTTCTGTAAATAAAGGGAACCGAAGGTTCCCCTTATCAACCCCTCCTTTAAATTAGGGTAAACTTTATAATATATGTTTTCTTAAGTTTTTTATGGTTGAACAAAAAGATGTGGCTCAGAAACCTATTGCTCCTCCGATGACTCCACAGATTCCTGCACAACCTGCAGTTGCTGGAGCACAACCAGTTACGAATGTTCCTGCTGGCGCGCAACCGGGAGTGGCTCAAATGGCTCAGCCTGGAATGCCTCCTGCGCAGAAGAAGTCTAAATGGTGGTTATGGGCGATTCTTATTTTGGGTGTCGTTGTTCTCCTAACCTTAGTGGGTTGGTTTGTTTTCTTGAAATAGTGTTTCTCTTAAAATTTATATACTCTCTTGAATTTTTCCTTTTATGAAGTCTAAATTCTATAGGAAGGTTTTGCCAAATGGAATGGTCGTTATTCTTGAAAAGAGGGAGGCTCCTGTTGTTAGTGTTGCATTTGCTGTTAGATGTGGGGGCTTGAATGAATCTGCAGAAGAAAAAGGCATTTCACATTTTATTGAACACTTGCTTTACAAAGGTACTCCGACGCGGAGCTCTAAAATGATTGCTGAGGAAATTGAGAGGAAGGGGGGAATTCTGAATGGTTTTACTGATGAGACCCTGACTACATTTTGGTGTAAGATGCCTAGTCAACATTTGGGTATTGCTCTTGATGTTTTGGGAGACATGGTTAGGAATCCACTTTTCGATGAGAAAGAGATTGAGAAAGAGAGGCATGTTATTTTTGAGGAAATTAAAATGTATAAGGACAATCCGGCTTATCATACTCTTGAGGGAATGCACTGGTCGCTTTACAAGGAACCTTTTGGAACTCCTCTGATTGGAAGCGAGGAGACTCTTAAATCTATTACGCGAGAGAGTCTTGTTCAGAGGTTTAATTTAGTTTATCAGCCGAAGAATATGATTCTTTGTGTTGTTGGGGATTGTGAGATGAAAACAGTTGTTGATTATGCTAAGAAGAATTTTTCGAAGGGGGAGGTTTCTGGAGATGTTCCTTTCTTCAAAGTTGTTGAGAGAAACGAATCTAAGACTGAGAGTAGGAAAGGCGTCGATCAGGCCAATCTTGTTTTTTCTTATCATGTTCCAAGATTTGATAATAGTAAGAGTTATGCCGCGGGCGTTTTGAATTTGCTAATGGCTGAAGGGATGTCTTCTAGATTGTTTCATGAGATTAGGGAGAAGAGGAATCTAGCTTATAGCGTGAAAGGTGGGTCGGAAGTGGATAAGGATTTTGCCCACAATTTTATTTATGTTGGAACTAAGAAGGAAAATGTTAGTGTTGTTAAGGAACTTATTCTGGAAGAATTCAGGAAAGTTGCAGAAGGATTGAGTGAAGATGAGTTGAGGCAGGTTAAGGAAGAAGCTATAGGGAATATGCAAATTTCCAAAGAGGATTCACAAGAAGTTATGGTTCATTTACTTAATTATGAAATTTCTGGAAATGCTAAGATGTTTTATGAGATTGAGAAGAAGGTTAAAGGAGTTCAGTTAGGGGATGTTAAAAAGTTGGCGAGAAGTGTTTTGAAGAAGCACAGTTTTTTTGCTTTGGTGCCGAGTGCGGGTTGAGTTTGTTTTTATCATAAAATCATTTGCCACTTTTTTCAAGATAGGCTTGCTGTCGCTCGCAGATTAGTTAAGTAATAATCAAACAAACGCGGATTTGTGATTATCTTAGTATGATTTGGTTTATGTTTGGTTTATTAAACAAGAGCTATCTTTTAAACAATCTTAGTTCTTAGATAGTTTTTAAAAACCTCTTTTTCTCTTTGAATTTATGTATGTCGTTAAAGTTCCTGGGCTTAATGGGCTTGGGAAAACTAAGGGATGTGAAGGTGCTGGGAATGCTGTGCTTGAAGCTCTGAAGGATATCTATAGTAATGAGCGAGGGGTTCCTGTAGATGTGCGTTTGCTTGATTTGGAGGAGATACATTTGGATAATTCTGATTTGATACTTAGCAATGATTTGATTTACAGGAACTCGCTGGAGACATTTGGAACGAAGCCGAAGACTGTTTTTATTGGGGGCGACCATTCTGTCAGTTATCCTTTGACTAAAGCGTTTTTGGATTATTGTAGAAAAGAGGGGAAGGAACCTTGTTTGATTATTTTTGATGCGCATCCAGATTGCATGTCTACTTTTGAGGAAGGGAACGGGTCCCGCCCTACTCGCGACTTCGCACGAGAGATTGATGAATCTAATTTGTCTCTACCACGAAATCGCTCGCCCACCCTGGCAGGAAATGGGGGGATGACGCCGACGCACGAGGAGTGGCTTAGGGCTTTGATTGAAGCAGGTTTTCCTGCAGGGAGTATCTTTTTAGTGGGTATTAGGAATTCTGACCCTTCTGAGCTGGCTTTCTTGAAGGAGAAAGGTGTTAAGGTCATGAGTATGAATCAAATCCTTGAGAATCTTGACGATTCTGCAGACCTTTTGTTAGAGTTTACTAATGGGAAGGAGGTTTACGTTTCAATTGATGTGGATTGTATGGATCCTGCGTTTGCTCCTGCTACTGGTTATCAAGAGCCCGGGGGTTTGACAACTAGACAGTTTTTGTATCTTCTTCAACGAGTGAATCGTGCGAAGGGTTTGAGGGCTTTTGATATTGTGGAGATTAATCCGACTTTGCTTGGAGGAGATTTGACGGTCAAGCTTGGCGCTAAAATTTTAAGTGAGCTGAGGCTTTGTTGAAAAAGTCCTCAGGGCAAAAGTTAATCTACCCTGAAGAATTCTAACCATTGAGGTGATTAGAATGGAAAAAGAAGGAAAGTTGTATAGAAAAATTAAACGGTTTTTGAGAATGATTGGGTGTCCGAGATG
>JAHJRM010000025.1 GCA_018830905.1 Nanobdellota archaeon | reverse complement strand
TCCTTAGCATTAAACCCTAACTCGTTTAATCTCTCAACAGCCTTCTTAAGAGTAATGTGACTTTGTCTCAGCCCATCCTTGTCAATTTTAACATCAATCTTTTTATTACTAAAATCAAGATCAATTTCCGAGGCAATATCATTAACAAGAACTTCCTTAATTTTTTCAGCAACTATCAAAGAATCTTTCTCATTATTGAACTCTTTCTTAAGAGTAATTTCCATCTTCGGTGAAGAAGGTTTTTTCCTTGCATCGAAAATTTCTATAAGTCTTGGAAGACCCTGAGTAACCTGCATTTCTGTAACACCAGCGAAGTGGAATGTCCTAAGAACCATCTGTGTCGAAGGTTCTCCGAAAGACTGTGAAGTGATTATTCCAATTGCCTCTCCAGCAGACTCAACTTGCTTATCAAGATGCAACCTTGAAACATCTTTACCATCATCACCATAGATGAACTGAATGATACTATTATTACTATCCCTAACAGTTCCATCATACTCTCTCCTCAAATCTTGAAGCGCATTAGCAAGCCTCCTGTACAAATACCCGGACCTTGGTGTCCTAAGAGCAGTATCCATAAGCGTCGCCCTTCCAGTCATAGCACCAAAGAAAAATTCATCAGGACTCAATCCTTTTATGAAGGGACTCCTTATGAAACCCTTCGCTCTTGGTGATAAATCATTTTCTTTAAAGAAAGACAGCGTCCTGTTATTGTAACCAATATCAATTCTCTTCCCCCCAAGGTCCTGCTGACCAACAACACAAGCCATCTGCGTAATATTCAGAGCACTTCCGCCTCCACCAGACCTCATCATATATGTAACAGGATTATCCTCAGGAAACTCCTTCTTCACAATCTCCCCAACCTTCGTTCTAACCTCATTCAAAACCTTCAGAATCTTATTCTCTCTAGACTCCTCGAGAGTCTTTCCCTGAATTATCTCCAAAGTCCCATTGTTATAATCATTAATAATCTCACCTGTCTTCTCCTCTGCCTTCTTCACAATCTCTTCGCTCGCCAAAGCAACCTTTTCCTCAACATCAAAGTCATCAAGAGCAATAGTAATTCCATTATCTGTCAAATAATACCTCCCAAGATCAAATGCCTTCCTCACAGCAGCAACAGCAGCAGTTCTTCCAAATTCTTTATCAATTACTTTTATCAAAGCTCCATCCTCATCTCCAAACAAATTCTTGTCAATAACTCCCTTAACAATTTCCCCATCAACAATCTTTGTAGAATCATTAGAGAAATTTATTTTTGGAAGAATCTTAGAAAAAACCTCTTTCCCAGAAATAATCTTCTTAGTAAAATTAGCCTCAACACCAGCCTTATAACAAAGCTGATTTGCATCTTCTCTTGAAAACTCATTCAGCCCTAGAAGATATCCCCCCGTTATAGCATCGGAGATGCATCCAATCCAGTTAGTATTATTCTTCGGAGAAATTAAATTCTTCTTTACTTCAAGGAGTATCTTTGCCTCAGCTCTCGCCTCTTCAGTCTGTGGACTATGAATATTCATTTCGTCCCCGTCGAAATCTGCGTTGTAAGGCGTCGCAACAGCAGGATGCAATCTAAACGTCTTTCCGGGCAGAACCTTAACATAGTGAGCCATGAGGCTTCCCTTGTGCAAGCTAGGGTGCCTATTGAAAAGAACAATGTCTCCATCTTGAAGGTGCCTCTCGACTTGATAACCTGGCTTCAATTCATCAATTATTTCATCCTTTAATTCCTCGGTAATTTTCTTTCTCTTTCCGTCAGGCCTTACAACATAATTCGCGCCAGGATATTCACTGCCCTGTTTGACCAAATTTTTCAACTTATCAATATTGATATCATTAACCATCTCAGCAACTGTAACAATCTTAACAATCTCGAACGGAACTCCAACTTCGTTTATATCCATCGACGGATCCGGAGAGATAACAGTTCTTCCAGAATAATTCACCCTCTTACCTGCCAAGTTCTTTCTTATTCTTCCTTCCTTACCCTTAATTCTCTCAGTAATTGTCTTCAAAGGCTGACCAGATCTGTGTCTCGCAGGAGGAATTCTCGTAACAGTATTATCAAAGAATGTTGTTATGTGAAACTGAAGCAAATCCCATAAATCCTCGATAATAACCTCAGGTGCTCCGGCATTAAGATTCTCCCAAAGTCTCTGATTCGCTCTAATAATATCTGAAAGCTTGTGTGTTAAATCGTCCTCGCTCCTCTCTCCCGATTCAAGAATAATACTTGGTCGAACAGTTACAGGAGGCACAAGAAGCAAAGTCAAAACTGCCCACTCTGGCTGAAAATTCGTAGAATTAATTCCTGCTTTAGCTAATTCATCCGCAGGAATATTCGAAAGAGTCTCTCTAATCTCTATTGGGAAAATTCTTGTCTTACCTCTATAAAAAGTTGTAGGTTTATCAACCTTAACCCTCTCTTGAGAAACATTACACCATGGACACTTTTTACAATCTTTCGCTTTCTTAACTCTCTGGCTCGGTGCATTTTTCTCAAACTCTTTCTCTGTAACCATAAGTCTATGACAATCTTTACAAAAAGATCTCAAACAAATTTCAATAACAGGAATATATTTCAAATGCATCACTGGTCGTGCAAGGTCAATACTCCCAGGGTGTCCTAGACACTCCTTCAAACGACCGCCACAAGTTCTGCACCTAACACCTGGATCAATCGCCCCAAGTCTAAGATCCATAAGACCTCCATCTACGGGATAACCATCAATATCATAAAGCTCGGGCGTGACTATCTTCGCTACAGAAATCTTCTTAATCTTCTCTGGACTAAGTAGAGAAAAACTCATCTCGCTTATTTTCTTTCTTATTATTTGCATTTTGTCTCCAGCGAATAATATTTTATTTTTTTATTATGTGTCTTCGCATAAGCAATTTCTCTCCTCGTGCTCTCGCCGATAGAACCTCCAACATCAATAATGTAAACAGTATCTGCTAAATCAATTTTCCTTAAATGTAATTCATCTAATTCTACTTTCTGCTCTTCTGTTAATTGTAGATTATCTGCATGACCAAACACTGAAACGGAGATTACTATTTTTCCCTCAAGTCCAAGCTCTCTCTGAACTTCTAAAAACTGATCTTTGAATCTTGTACTTCCTGAAAGCGTAACTATCTCCGGAAAATCATCTCTAAGTATGATTTGTTTAACCATTTTACTTGTATTTTACCCTCCAAATAATATTATCCTCATATTCCATTTTATTTGTATTTGTTTTTCCTTCCATTTAATTTATTTAATAAATCATCAATCTTATTTCCAATTCTGTTCGTATTTTCCCTAACTTTATCAAAACTATTTTTCATCTTAATTTCCAATTCCCATATTCTGTTATTATTTGACCATATCTTAGTTAATCCCATAACAATAAATGGAGTTATCACAGCAAGGTCAGTCGGGCTATTTCCAAATATTCTCCATAAAACCATTATTGTTCCAATTATTAATGCTATCCAAAAAATTACATCTAATATTTTTCTTGTATTCATTTTATTTGTATTTATCCTTCAAACCAAACGTGGTCTGTATATGAAGTCCCTGAAGCTCCTCAATAAGAAGCTTGAAAGCATAAGAAACCTCAACAGGCTCAACTTCTTCGCTCATACAAACTGGACACATTTTCTTATCCCTAATATTATCCTCAATCCCAACAGAACCACAATGCGTACAAATCAAAAGCACAACCTTGTCAGAATCATATCTTTCCTTCAAGAGCAAAGAAGCTCCGTGTGCAACAAGTGCTTGCTGCTCCATCTCTCCAAGTCTCAATGCACCACCACGAGATCTTCCTTCAATTGGCTGTCTTGTTAACAAAGCAACTTTACCAGAAGCTCTACCGTGAATCTTGTTCGCAACCATATACTTAAGTTTCAAATAATAAAGATTACCTACAAAAATCTTAGCCTTTATCTTCTTCCCAGTAATTCCATTATACATAGTCTCCTTTCCATCATACCTAAATCCAAGATCCTCTAACTGATCTTCTAGCTCACTCTTGCTGTCTCCAGAGAAAGAAGTTCCGTCGACAACTTCACCACGAACGCTTCCAACCTTACCCGCAATTAACTCCATCAAATAACCAACAGTCATTCTGCTAGGAAGTCCGTGTGGATTGAAAATTATATCTGGCCTGATTCCCTTAGAAGTGAAAGGAATATCTTCCTCATCCGCAACCAAACCAATAACTCCTTTCTGACCATGCGAAGTAGCATACTTATCTCCAGGTTCAGGCAATCTCATATTACGCGTCTTAACTTGAACAATCTTATTTCCATCACTATCTTCTGTAATCAAAACAGACTCAACAATACCATCTTCTTCCTGCTTCATTGAAACACTAGACTCTTTCTTAGTCCTAATAGAAATCTCTCTTGCTTCAGATAAAAACTTGGGGGGAGACATTTTGCCAATCAAAACCTTACCATCTTCAACGTTCGCTTCAGGATAAACAATACCATCGCTCTCAAGTAGTTCATAACTAGATTCAGTTTTATAACCAGAAGCATCTTTCTCAGGAATAGCAATCTCATCCTTCAGTCCACCAGCATAATTCATCTCAACAGCAGAGTAAGGCCTAAAGTAAAAGCTTCGTCCAACACCTCTATCAACGCTTCCCTTATTTAAAACAAGCGCGTCCTCAACATTGTATCCGTCATGAGTCATAACCGCAACAACAAGGTTCTGTCCTGCAGGATATGTTTGCAAAGTATCATAAACAAAACTCCTAACAATTGGCTTCTGTGGATATTGGAGAACAGAAACATCTGTATCCAGCCTCGTCAAATAGTTAGCAGCATAAAGTCCAAGCGCCTGCTTCTGTGTTTTACTTCCTCTATTAAGTCTAGAACTTTGGTCGTGATTACCATAAGGAACTAGAGATGTAACAACTCCGAATAAGTCCACATGATCAATCTCAAGATGTGTATGCTCTGAAGTTAAATCTTCAAGAGAAAGTGCAACCAAAGCATTCTCTTCCTCAGATGCATCAAGATATTCAATTATTCCATTGTTTATCAAATCAATCCACTTGAACTCTCCCCTCTCCAAAGAAAGCAAATGGTCATCATTCAATCTTGAAACTCCACCATCCACAATAATCAACGGTCTCAAAACCCTACCGGGCTCCGTAGAAATCACAACAATACCAAAATGAGAATCGTGTCTCATATTCATCTGCACAGGCAACTCTCCCGCCCGTCTACGAGTCCTCATCCCCTCAACAAACTCCTTCGGAGATTTAACACTTCCAACAAAAATACCATTGAACATAACTTCCGTTCCATCAGACCCATCTTTGTCAAGACCATGGGAACTCATATAATCCAAAAACTTTTCGTTTTCCATTCCAGTCAAAGTTGAAACCTGCGCAAGAATAGCAAGATTTTTTCTCAAACCAATCTCTGTTCCCTCAGGGGTTTCAATAGGGCAGAATCTACCATAGTGTGTTGGGTGCAAAGTTCTAGCCATAAAATTTTCCTGATCGCTAGGCAACATACTCGAAACTCTCTGCAATGAAGAAATTATCGCAAGATAATTTGTCTTATCCATGTTCTGAGTAATACCTGATCTATCCCCGGTCCAACTTCCTGTAGCGATAGCAGATTCAATCCTATGCGAAAACAGCGTCGATTTAGCAATAACTTTAATCGAAAACAACCTACGTTTCTTCGCCGCCTTTTGAAGTGAGTACTGAATATCTCTAAGCAAAATTCCAAGATTAACTCTAAATAAAGTAGCAAGCAAGTCACCAGAAAGCCTCACCCTCTTATTAGCATAATGATCTTTATCCGTCCTCAAATTAGGATTCTCTTTCGCAATCAAAAACTGCTTAAGAAGTTTACAAAGCGTAATTGCCTTCTTCTCTCGGTCTTCTTTTTTCTGCCCAATATGGGGAAAAAGGTAAGAATCAATTCTTTGCCTAACCCTATCAAGAATCTCCTTCTTAGTTCCCTGAAGATTAGACCTCTCAGAAATATTCAACATTGCATCTTCTCTCGTCGCAAGATTAACAAACTCATAAAAATTAACAATCACAGAATCTGTCTCCAAACCAATATGTTTCTGAATATCAGATTCCTTAATCATTCCCAGAGCCTTCAAAACCACAATAATTGGAATATCTTTAAACTTACTAAAAGAAACAGTCAATAACCCTTCTTTATTTTCAGAGATTAAAACAGGAATTCTATAAGTTCCTCTCAAGGAAAAAAGCCTCAAAAACAAATTACCTTTCGAATCATTTTCAATAAAAGGTTGGTTCTCTGCAAGATCCTCTGCCATAACCATAACTCTTTCATTACCCTTAATAACGAAGTAACCTCCAGGGTCAAGTGGATCGTGATAACTTTCAATTAATTCTTTTTCAGACATTCCATAAGTATTACACGCTTTACTCTTAACCATAACCGGAATCTTTCCAATCTCAACAACCTCGGAATCAATCTGATCGTCTTTCTTAACTGTAACTTCCATAGTAACTACAGCAGAATAAGTTAAATTCCTCATCTTCGCTTCGGCAGGAGTAATCAAAGAAGAACTTCCATCTGCCTCAATAACTCTCGGATTTCCAACCTCTACTTTTCCGAGCGTGATTTCAAAATCATCCTCATTTATAGTCTCAGAAATATCATCAACAATTTCTTGCATCCTCTTCTCAATAAAATTGTTAAAAGAAATTATGTTAGATTCAACTAGAGAGTGCTCCTCCAAATACTTCTTCACAACCAGGTGTTTGTTCTTTCCCATTTTGTAAATAACTACCAAAACTAGACTACAACCCTGTAATAAACTACAGGTTTATCGTCGTCTTTTCTCTCAATCTTCACAATATCTCCAACAACACACTCTTCAGCAAGAGCAGGATCACTGGATAAAATTTTGGGTAGTTGAGATTTAGAAAGATTAAACTTATCTAACAATTCCAGAACTTCTTTTTCTTTGAGTTTCACATGTTTAGATTGAAGTTTATGCATTAGGTTGTTGAGGAATTTTAGTTCGAAGTTATTCTGAAATATACGGCTTTTAATACTTTTTTAATAACTGGGTAATAATAAAAGAGACAAAAATTTTGTTTAAAAACCTTTCTGTCAAAAG
>JAHJRM010000024.1 GCA_018830905.1 Nanobdellota archaeon | reverse complement strand
GGAGGGCATATTATTGGGCACGCTTGTTTGACTGGAGATAGTTTGATACAACTTGGCGATGGGAGTATCAAGGAAATTAAGAATATGAATCAAGAAGAAGTTTTTTCCAGTGATTTTTCTGACTTGAAACTGAAGGTTGCGAAATCTGATAAAGTTTTTTCCAATCCAGATGTGAATAAAATTTATAGTATCCAAACAACAAATGTAATTCACTGTTCAGAGCTTCACAGATTCTTTAGTGTTGAGAATTTTTCTTTGGTTGAGAAAGAATCTAAGGAATTGTGCAAAGGCAGTTTTATTGCTCATGCAGGCAAGATTGAGATTTTTGGCGAAGAACAAAAACTTCCTATTGTAAATATTAAACGAATCGGGAAAATTTCTAAAGAAGAAAGAAAGTTAATTTCTGATGAACTGGAAAAAGGAGATATTACGAGAAAAGAAATTTGTGGGAAAGTTGGCATTACTCCAAGGCATTTTAGAAGAATTTTGAATCAGTCCTACCCTACAGATGCCCGGGTGTTTGATGAATTAAGAGATTATTTTTCCGGAAAGATGCAGTTGCAGATGGTTCCTGTTTACACATATAAACACAAGAATTTAATTATGCCTGAAGTCATGGGTCCTCAATTGAGTCAGATTTGTGGTTATTTCATTGGTGACGGCAATTTTGAAAAAAGAGGTTTAAGATTCAAGGATGAAAGGCAGGAAGTTTTGAATTCTTATAATATATTGTTTGAAGAAGTATTTGGGGTTAAAGGAAGTATTACTAAAGTTAAGGACAAAAATTGCTTCATTTTGAATATTAATTCAAAAGAAATAAAGGATCTGTTCTCCCTGATTTTACCTGATATTTTGAATGCAATTGCGAAATCAAGAGAGAATATTGTAAGGAGCTTTATTAGGGGATTTATTGATGCTGAAGGGTCTATTGACAATAAAAGACCAAGAATAACTGTTGCCCAGAAAGAGAAGCAAGTTTTAAGATATCTGCAATTGTTTTTGTTGAGATTCGGAATCAGAAGTTTTTTGAGGTTTGACGTCGGGAGAAAAAGAATTTCCAACCTTTCAATAAGGGATAGGGATGTTAAAGACTATCTTGAAATCGGGTTTAGTGCTTCTGATAAACAGGAAAGATTGTTAAAGTGGGTTGAACATTATGAATGTGTTTGCGATAAAGAAATGATGCCTGTTAAAAGAAATGATGTTTCCGAACTTTTGAAGAGTGTTGGTTTAAAGCCTTTTTCAATTATCAAGTCAAGAGGTTCTGATTACAAATGGATTAGCAGGAGAGAATTGGAAAAAGCTCATCTTGCTTTAATGAACACTGAAATAAAAGACAGACAGATTAAACAGAAAGTTGAATTTATTTGTGTTTTGCTCAATTCGGATTTAAGATTTGAGAAAATTCAGAAGATAAAAATTAGCGATAATAAGTGCGGATTGCTTTTTGATTTTTCTGTTCCTAAAACTGAAAATTATCTTGCAAATGGGTTTGTTGTCCATAATTCAACTTACAGAATTTATTTGCGACGAGGAAAACAGGGAAGTCGTGTTGCAAAACTGATTGACTCTCCAAATCTTCCAGATAATGAAACTCTCTTTTATGTAACTGAGGCCGGCGTTGTTGACGAGGCTTGATGCCCTCACGGGGAATTGAACCCCGAGCTTTTCCTCCGCAAGGAAATATTATATCCGTTTAACTATGAGGGCTTAGAATCTATCCACAATTATACCTTTAAATTTTTGTGTTTTTTCAGGTTAATGTTAAAAATTATTAAATAACAAAACTGCCTTGGTGAATAAGGATATGGAGTCTCATCCCCTTTAATCATAATTTTTTAATTGAAAAAGAAATCTACTGCCTTTAGGCGGTGGTGAGTTGAGCAAACTTTTTTCTATTTTGATTTATTGATTATGGGAGCCGAGATACTCGGCTCTTTGAAAAGCTTAAACATAGTTAGAACTTCTCAAAACTAAATAAATCTTTCTAAAAATAAAAATGGAAACACAAATTCAACTTAGCTAGAGCTTTGCAGAAAAATATGAAAGGCATGAACACAGCGTCGGCAAAATAATGATGCACTTGGAATGGTGTACGAAATACTGATATAAGATGTTTCGAAAATTAGAATACCAAAACTTAGTTTCGGCTTGCATTCGACGTGCAGCGTCGCTGCACCAAATTAAAATAATTGAACTCAACGTCCAGTCAGAGCATGTCCATTGCATTGTAAGTTTTGAATTTGTTTTATCAGCGTCGAGGGTTTTACAGATTTTGAAGGGATTATCCGCGAAACTTTTCTTTGGGTATCATGCAAAAGCGAGGCTTCGTTATCCACGCGGGCATTTATGGAGTCGAGAAAAGTTTATATCTAGCGTCGGTTTTGTCCAGTTAGACGTTGTGCAAAACTATATTAGAACTCAGGGCATACATCATGGAAACCGCACACTAAAGTGTGCGGAGGATGTCATGGAGATTTACCCGATAAAACCCGTCGGTGTTTATATTAACAAAAATTAATTTCCAATTTGATTCTGGTAAGCGGATTAAATTTTAATCACATAAATATTTTTTTGAGAAAAACATTTATAAACTATAATATTCTTAATTTAGAATTAAAGAGGTTGAAGATGAAAGATAAAATTTTAAGATGTTTTGTTTTTGGAACTTTGCTTTTAGCTGTTGTTCTGTTTTCGGGATTTGTTTCCGCGGTCGCTGGTGCACCGACAAGTATTAATGTAACCTTCAATTCAACTGCCCTTTATGATGAGGGACATTTCACTATCAACTGGACTTCAGGAGGGGGAAATACATCATCAAATTATACTATTTACATTTATATGAATGATGTTCATGTTAATACGAGTTATCAGGGGAATACAAGCAATCTTGGATACACCTTTAGCAATACTACTCAAGCAAATTATACTTTCACTGTTGAGGCAGTAAATTATACTGCTGTGGGCACTAATGCTACGAGCAATGTTTCGATGTATATTGATACAACTTCTCCTGGGATGACTATCGCTTTGCCTGCCGCGGCGGGATGGAAAGGGGGTAGTCTTACACTTCACGCTAATTCCACGGATGCATTGAGTAATGTTACTAGTTCCACCATCGCCTATGGATTCTCAAATGATACAGGAAACTTTTCAATAACTACTCCTGGAACTTGTGCTTGGGCGGGTGTAACAGCTACGGGATATAATTGTTCTTTGACATTTACTACTTCTGGTTTGGCAGACGGAAATTATACGCTTTGGTTTAACTCTACTGATGCTGTGGGGAATCTGGGATATGCAGATGTTGCAATAGGTGTAGATAATACAGCACCGACAGTTAGTGTTTCCAAGTCTACTTCTGCAACGTCGTCAGTCACTGTTGATTATTCATGTACAGATGCTGGAAGTGGGGTTGCTACATGTGCTCTTTCCAGTTCTTCAGGAACGTTTTCAGGGAACAAGGTTAGTGGATTAACCTGTGGAACTAGTTATGATATTACAATTACCTCTACTGATGGATTAGCTAGTAGCGGTTCTTCTACTGTATCAATGTCTACAAGTGGCTGTTCTAATAATGCTGGAGGGTCTTCGGGAACGACAACGGTACCAACAGTTAGGAGTGATTATTCTTTTGATAAAATTGTTCCGGGTGTTGCTTCTGTTGTGAGAAATTTTGCTACTGATGTTGGTGTAAAAGAAATAAATATAAATGTTAATAGTGAAGCAGAGAATGTTAAGGTTAATGTTATAAAATATGGTGAGAAACCTTCTTCTGTGTCTACAGCAAAAACAGGGAAAGTTTATCAGTATTTGCAGATAGAGACGGAAAATCTCGAGAGTAAATTAGATAAAGCAACTGTTCAATTCAGGGCAGAAAAATCATGGGCTTCTAATAATGGTTTAACTAAAGATGTCGTTGGCGTGTTTAGGTTTAATGAAGGGACAAATGCATGGGATGAGTTGCCTGCTACAACTTCTGGGGAAGATGATAGTTATTACTATTATACTGTTGACTTAATCAGCTTTAGTTACTTTGCAATTTCAGAGAAGGCTGTTTTAGAGAGTGGTGGAGATGATACAACAGAAGACGGTTCTCCTGACCTAGGAGACGAGGGGGGAAGCAGTCTTACCTGGTTGTGGATTCTTATAGGAGTTCTTGTTGTGGTTGCGGTTGGCTTTGGTGCTAATAAGATGCGAAATTAGTTTGATAATTCTTAAAAACCTAAGTTGTTTTTGATTCTTATATGGATAAAATAGATTTGTTAAAAGATGTTGAAGAGAGATGCAAGAGTGCTAATTTGCCTTTGAAAGAGGGGGCCACCAATCTTGTTTTTGGTAAAGGGAATCCTTCTGCGAAGATTGTTTTTGTTGGGGAGGCTGCAGGAAGGAATGAGGATTTGCAGGGAGTGCCTTTTGTTGGTGCTGCAGGGAAGAATTTGGATAAGTTACTATCTTCCGTAGGGTTAAGTCTAGATGATGTGTATGTTGCTAATATACTCAAATACAGGCCTTCTGAGAATAGAGATCCCTCTCCCGAAGAGATTATGGCTCATACGCCCTGGTTGGTTGAGCAGGTGAAGGTTATTCAGCCGAGCGTTATTTGTTCATTAGGAAATTATGCTACAAAATTCTTCCTTTCTGGAGGAGATGTTGATTCTATGAAAAAGATGCCTGGGATAACGCAGGTACATGGGAAAGTTAGAATGATTGATTTTATGGGTTTGAAAATTAAGCTTATCCCATTATTCCATCCTGCAGCGATAATTTACAATCGAAGTTTAATTGATTTGTGGGAGAGAGATATGGAAATTGTTAAGTCTGAGATTAATCAGAAGACTTTGTAGAACTTTTTGTTTTTATGAATTTGTAATGTGCGTCTTTTGTTTCCTTTTTGCATTTCGAACAGGATTCTTTCAGAGTGTATTTTTTGCATTCTGAGCATTTCCTTAATTTTGTCATTTTAGTTTTTAGAATTCTATTCCTATACTAAATTCATGATGTACTCTTTTACATGTGGGTGGAATGAGGTTGTGAAATGGTCTTCTAGCTCCTCTGGTTTGACCCATTTTAGTTCTACAAGGTCCCCTCCACTTTTCTCTTCGCCACCAGTGACCTCGCATAAGAAATATGTCAGCAATAAATTTTCTTTTTCGGGAAGTACTCTTGAATAAACTGAACCAAGGCTTTCAACTTTAAGACCCGTTTTTTCCATTATTTTTTTCTTTAGAACTTCTTCTACATCTTCTCCGTGATTGATTTTTCCTCCCGGAAAACTCCAGGTGAGTTCAGGAACATCTGGATCTTTTTCTCTTCTCCCGATAAGAATTCTCTTTGTTTTTGGATCGAAGATTATTCCAAGAAGAGCCACGGCGAATCCTTCGTTGCTTTCCATGCCTTTTGAAAAAAAACTTTGTTTTTAAGCTTTGTGATGTTGAATCTAAAAAAGAATTATTTTTTTTGCCTGTTTTTTACTTCTGGAGAATACTAACTAGTTCTTCTCTTTTTGAGATATTGTTAGACCATTTTTCTTCGCTTCTTTTTCCAATTCTGCGAATGTTTCTTTGAATTCTTGGTCTGCTTTCTTTATGTCGCTAGATTCTATCTTAATAGAGTATTTTCCTGCAGAGATATATTTTGCTTCTGCATTTTTTATTTTCTCAAAAAGTTTTTTTATCAGTTCGATTCCGTTTGGTTCTTCTGTAGAGAGTGAGATCTCTTTTTTTATCGTGGATGTTTTCTTTTTTTGAGAGTTTAGTATTTTTAAGATTTTTTCAGAATTTTCTTTTCCAACGAGTGATTCAAGTTCTTTAGGATCTTCTTTGGCTTCTTGTAGGAAGTTGTAGAGTGAGTTTTCTTTTTGGATTTCTTTAACTATCTCATCTATTTTATCACCAATAACGCTTTTGAGAATGCTTCGGTAACTTTTTTCTTGTTTCCCTTTTTCTTTTAGCTCTTTTTGTTCTTTTGGTGTTACTCTTCTTAATGAGAGATCGATTCTGTCTCCAGAGATTCTTAGTATCTTACAGATTATTTTTTTCTTTGGAATGATATAGTCTCTTATGTTTCGGATTCTTCCTGGAGCGACTTCGCTAAATGTTAGGGTTCCTTCTAGTTCACCTTGCTCTGTTTCAATTGTTACGAAGACGTTTGTTCCAATGATTCTGTCAACTGTGCAGAGAACAAGATCTCCTTCTTCTAGATTAATTGTCATGAAGATATGTAATGAGGTGCATTTTTAAGAGTTGTGATTAAGCAGAATAAGTTTTTAGTTATATTTTAACCATTTCAATTTCGAGATTCTTTTGGAGTACTTCTAAGAATTTTTCTTCGTTTTCTTTTTTGACGATGCAGCCTGCAGCCATTTCGTGTCCACCGGTTTCTCCTCCGACTTCGTTTATTACATTTTCCATAATTTCTCTGAGATTTCTTCCGTTGCTTACTCTTCCGCACATTCTTGCAGAGACTTTTACTTTGTCTTCATAATAGGCCATTGTTATCATTATTGTTCCCTCTTGATACAACGAGGAGTTTGAGAGGATGCTCGCAATTGTTCCTGTGATAGTGTCCATTATATTGTCTTTGGCGTTTATGATTACAAATCCTTTGCCTTCAATTTTTTCTGCCTTTGATACAAAATCTAGACCTGAGATTAGGTGTTGCTTGTATCTCGCGTGTATTTCTTCAGCTTTCTTTTTTGCTTCAGATAATTCCATACAGAGTCCTATTGCAGTATCGCTTCGTCCTAATCTTGAACAAGCATTTATCATTGCGCTCATTTCTCTTGCGTCTTCTAGTTTGCTGAAGAATTTCAAAAGGTAAATATTTCCTATTATGTCATTTTCATTTGTTTTAGGATTTCTTAGCATTATAGAAGTTGTGAGTTTTCTCATTTCTTCTTCGGTGAGTTCTATGATGCTTTTGTATTTCCCATTTTCGGGATTTATTCCAGATTCTCTCAGAATGTCTATGACGCCTTTTGAATTTCCCGTAACTCCTGGGATGAATGGATTTGAATTGTATTCAAGAATTCTGTTTAAAGGTCTTGTCGAAGGATAAATCATAAGTCCTTGTTTGATATTTACATCGTCGTCTTTAAGGAAATCTAAATCTAGTTCTTTGATTGTGCCTTCCATGAAATCTCCAATCATTCCTAGTATTGCTAGTTTTAGGAGATCTTTGTTTCTTGAATCTAGTTCTTTGCAGAAAAGATAGACTAAACCAGCGCTACTGAATTTTTCTTTTTCGTTGAACCAAGGGTTTACTATCTCTACGCCAATGGGAACTTCCTTACTGACTTCGTGGTGATCGATTATGAATACGTCTTGGAGATTGTTTTTTCCTATTATGTCAAGGCTGCCCGAGGCGAGATCTGTGAAAATTATTATCTTATCTTTTGGAAGGGTTTCTATGAACTTTTCTTCAAGGGATTTTATTATTTTTACGGAGAATCTTTTGTCTAGTCTTTTTAGAGCTTTAATCATTACTGTTGCAGAAGTTATGCCATCTGTGTCAAAGTGGCTTATTAGAAGAATGTCTCTACTTTCTGTTTTTTTAAGAAAACTTTTTGCAGTTTTTGCAATACTTTCCTTTAATGAAATTCCCTCTTTTTCCATTTTAAATTAATCCCAAAGAATTTAAGCAACCTTGTGGTATTTCTTCATTATCCTTAGCCTAGAAGCGATTCTATCTCTTTCCCTCATAGCTCTTTTGTCTTGTTTGTTCTTTTCAAAGTGGCTTCTTAGCTTTCCGAGATTTTTTTCAATGTTTTTTACATCAGGAATGATGTACTTTCCCTTTTCTTTGAGTATTTTTGATAGCTTTTTCCCGTGTTCCTTAGGGTGAATGTTTTCTTTTCTTAGAGCTTCGCCTATCTTTTCGCTTGTTAAGCCCGTTTCTGCTAGCTCAAGGACCTTGTTTTCAAACTCTTTATCTGAGAGTTTCTTTGTAGCAGACTTTTCTTTCTTCTTTTCTTCTGATTTTTTTGGCATCTTATTAGATGAGGAAATTTGTTTTTAAACTTTGCGTGTGGTTAGTAAAGTATTTTAAGCGGTTTTTATTGTGAAGGGTATGTTCAAGTTTTTTAAGGATAAGATTGGGAGATGGGCGAAAAAAATCTCTGAGGGGTCTGAAGTTAAGGATTTAAGAGAGCCTGAAAAGATAGTTGAGAAAAAGGAAATTCCCGTGCCAATGAAATTTAATGAAGGAATGAAGCAATTTCAGTCAGATACGGATAAATTGGAAGATATTTCTGAGGAGGTTGAGGAGATTGCGAAAGAGGAACCTGGCACAAGAGGTTTTTTTGAGAAGGTAACTTCTAGAATACAGAAGGTAAAAATATCTGATGATGATTTTGAGATTTATGGTGAGGAGTTGAGAATGTTGCTTCTTGAGAATAATGTTGCGTTCGAAGTTGCAGATAAAGTTGTAGCGCAGTTGGAGGGCGAGATTGTCGGGAAGGAGTTTTTGAGGAAAGAGATTGAGGCAGAGATACGGGATGTTTTGAAAGGAATAATTTCAGATATTCTTATTGAGCCGTTTGATATTGTTGAGAGAATTAAAGAGAAGACTCAGGATCAATCTAAGGAACCTTTTATTTTTCTTTTTGTTGGAACTAATGGAACGGGGAAGACTACAACTGTTGCGAAGATTGCTTCGTTTTTGACTAAGAAGGGTTTCTCTTGTGTTCTTGCGGCCGCCGACACATTCAGGGCTGCGTCGATAGAGCAACTAAAATATCATGGAAAGAGGATTGATGTTAAAGTTATATCTCAAGATTATGGTGCGGATCCGGCGTCGGTGGGTTTTGATGCGATTCAGTATGCGAAGAAGAACTTTATTGATTGTGTTTTGATTGATACTGCTGGAAGGATGCACACTTCTAAGAATTTGTTGAAAGAAATTGAGAAAGTTGCTAAAGTTTGTAAGCCCGATTTGAAGTTTTTTGTTGGAGAGTCAATTACAGGGAATGATGCTGTTGAACAGGTTAAGAGTTTTGATTGGGCGGTGCAGATTGATGGGATTGTTCTTACGAAGGCAGACATTGACGAGAAGGGCGGGACTGCTTTGTCTTTGGGTTATGTTACTAAGAAGCCGATTTTGTTTTTGGGAACTGGGCAGGAGTATAATAAGATTGAGGTTTTCAATAAAGAAAAGTTTTTGAAAGAGCTTGGATTGTAATTATTTCTTGAAGAGAGCTTTTAGGGCGTAGAAGAGGCTTGTTATTGCTAGTGCGGTTGTACCAAAATAAAATATCACTGCGAGGGGGAATATTATATATGCGAGAGGGGGAAGAAGAAAGCTCGTGATGATAATGGCGTATGCTATCTTTATAGATTTCTCAGATTTTTTGTTATCGATATTTTTTATGCCGAGTATTATTTGCAAGATTCCAAGAATGAAAAAGGGCGATGCCCACAGTATTGGTTTTATTAGAGAGTAATGCGTATAATTAGGTGCAAGGTCAGCTCTTTGAATTACAAATGCGCAGAAAGCAATAAAGAACATAACAACTCCCATAACAAAATAAGTCCATCTTTTCATTCTTTAATTAGTTCTTTTTTATTTAAAAAACTATGTTTGTAAATGCCCAACTATGAAAATCTATAAAAAATAAATAAAAAATAAGAATTGGTTAGATGTTTACTCACAGTCGCAATGTTCGTTGCATCTGTGGCATTCAGGGCAATCTGAACCCGCTCCACATTCAGGACATTTTTCATCCATCTTGATTATTCGAGAACTTAAGGATTTTTAAATTTTGTGAAAGGGGAACTTTTCCCACCCAATTCGTAACCTCGCACGGCGAACTGGTGTGAAATTTACTGCCTACCACGAAGTTACTCACCCCACCCTAAATCGAGCGACTACAATTAGATACAAATTTATTAACTATTAATTTTCTTTTTCTGAGATGTTTGAAAGAACGAGGGTTATAATCCAAAAGGTTTTACATATAAAAGTCGGGAAGGAAATATCCTACTAATATTACCATTAAACCAATAAGAAGTCCTTTAATTATACTCAAAATATTTTTTCGGACAAAATAACTTGAAAATATCAATAATAAGCCGACTGCAACTGCAAAAACGGAATATACTAAACTTTCATAAAACAGGCTAGTAAATACCACCAAAACAAATCCTCTTGCAATATAATCATCAAAATTTTTCAGGAAAATAGAAACAGCAATAATGAAAATCCCTGCTATAATAACCTGGTCCAAAAAAGGACGGTAGGGTTCTATCATGGCCCTTCCAATAACCAAAACATAAAATACCCAGCTTCCAAGAGCAAGAACATCTCTGGTAAATTCTTTTTTCCAGTCCATTTTCATGATTAAAATAAATTAAGAAACTATAAAAACTTTTCAAACCACAAATTTATTAACCCTAATTAAACTTGTTCTATTATGCTTGAGCGACTCGGAGAGGTTTTGCGTAAGGCGACTGATAAAATAGCGAATGCTGTTTTTTTAGATAAGGGTTTGGTGGATTCTGTTGTGAAAGATTTGCAGAGGGCTTTGATTGAGGCTGATGTTAATATTCTTCTTGTTAAAGAGATAAGCGATAAGATTAGAAAGGTTTCTTTGGATGAGAGGGTTAAGGATGTTGATAAGAAAGAACATATAATCAAGTTGTTGCACGATGAGTTGGTTGCGATTCTCGGTGAGAGTAAAAAGATAGTTTTGAAGAAAGGGGAGCAGAACCGGATAATGTTGCTTGGTTTGTATGGTGCGGGAAAGACGACGACGGTTGCTAAGCTTGGAAATTATTTTTCAAAGAGGGGGAATAAAGTTGTTCTTGTTGGTTTGGATGTTCATAGGCCAGCGGCGGCGGATCAGTTGCAGCAGTTGGCAGATCAGAATAAGTTGAATTGCATTATTGATAAGGAGGAGACGAATCCTGTGAAGTTGTGGAAGAAACACGAGAAAGAGATTAAGGATGTAGATATTGTTTTGATTGATACAGCTGGGAGACACACTCTGGATAGTTCGTTGATTGATGAGATAAAGGCGTTGGATAAAACGATTGTTCCTACAGAGAGAATTCTTGTTTTGCCTGCTGACATTGGGCAGGCAGCGAAGAGGCAGGCTTCAGAGTTCCAGGAGGCGTTGGATATTTCGGGGGTTATAATTACGAGGATGGATTCTTCTGCTAAGGGCGGCGGAGCGTTGACTGCTTGTGCGGAGACGAAAGCGCCTATTTACTTTATGACTACAGGGGAGAAGATTAATGATATTGAAGAATTTAATCCAGAATCTTTTTTGTCGAGGTTGCTTGGTATGGGAGATTTGCAGGCGCTTGTGGAAAAAATAAAGTCTGTTACAGGCGAAGATCAAAAGGAGGCGCTTGAGCGTTTAGAAAGTGGGGGAAATATTAGTTTGGAGGATGTGATTGCGCAGGTCAAGTCGATGAATTCTATGGGCGGTTTTGATAAGATAAAGTCGATGATTCCTGGTTTTTCAGGGATGAGTGCTAAGATTCCTGAGGGTGCTTTGCAAAATCAAGAGGAGAGAATTGCCAAGTGGGAACATATAATTAAGTCTATGACTCTTGAGGAGAAAGAATATCCTGAGATGTTGGAGAAACAAACTTCTCGGATTGCGAGGATTGCTAATGGCGCAGGAGTCCATACAAGCGATGTTCGTTCATTATTGAAGCAGTATAAATTGCTTAATGAGATGGTTAAGGGTGGAGGTGATTTTGGAGATATGTCACAGGGGATGAGCCAGAAGCAGATGCAGAAGTTGGCGAAGAAGTTTGGTAAGATAAAGAAGATACGGTTCTGAAAAACCTTAAAAACTAAAATTGTTTATTTGAAATATGAGACACTTGAAATATAAAATTCTATTAGCCCTTTTCATAATATCTTTGATAAGTTCTTTTATGCTTTCTATAGCATCTCAAGCAAGCACAGAGTTCTGTGATGTCAATGGAGACACTGG
>JAHJRM010000023.1 GCA_018830905.1 Nanobdellota archaeon | reverse complement strand
TCTTATTCAGGAGGAGAACTCCTTTTTCGTTCTAATTAATAAAATGACAGACATATATGTAATACTTGAGAAAGTAAGAAGCTCTGGAAAGATTGAAAAGGGCACAAATGAGGTTACTAAAGCTATAGAGAGGGGAACTGCGAAGCTAGTTGTTTACGCTGGAGATGTGGAACCAAAAGAGATTGTTCAGCACCTACCTATTTTGTGCAAGGAAAAAAATATCCCTTGTGTTGAGGCTGACAGCAAACAGAAGATTGGTGTGGCTGTTGGACTACCAGTATCTGCTTCTTCAGTGGTTGTGATTGAAGAGGGAAATGCTAAAGATGATATTGCAGGATTAAAGAAAACTCAGAGTGATAAATAATTCTGTTAACTAAAAATGGCTAAAACACAGCAAAAGCAAACTCCACAGCAACAACAACAGAAAAAAGGTGGTGCGACCAGGGCTAGCGATAAACTTCTTGGAGATATTGCTCCTGCAATTGTTCAAGAAATAATTGGAAGGACCGGTTTCAGAGGAGAAATTACGCAGGTTAAATGTTTAGTTACTTCTGGAAGAGATAGGGATAGATCTATGAGAAGGAATGTTAGAGGTTCTGTTAGAGTTGGTGATTACTTAATGTTGAGGGAAACTGAGATTGAGGCTCGAAGGATTAAGTCTAAAGTAACAAAGGGGGCTTACACATAAAATGCCTATATGTGTTTATTGTGGAGACCAGTATGAATCTCCAAGAGGGACAACTGTTGTGACTAATGATGGAACTCCTAATTATTTTTGCTCATCTAAATGTCGAAAGAACAAATCTATGAAACGTAGAAATGTTAGATGGGTTTCAAAGAAAAAGAGCGAAAAGAAAAATTAACAAATTTTTTTCCTTAGTTCTAGAGTTCTTGAATCTTCCCAATCTTGTGAAAATTGTACAGCAGCTCCTGTGAATCTTACAAACACAAACTTATCTTTGTTGCAAACTATTTCATAATCTCCGCAGAAATTATTTTCATCACATATTGCTTTGGTATAAGAATGTGTGTATCCGAAATTATTTGATTGGTTTATTTCTATAGAACTTTCCGCATTTACGTATGTCAAAAATCCAGCGAGAGCTAGGAAAATTGCCACGCCAAGAGATATCCATTTCTTCATTTTTATCAACAGATGTTGGTTATTTTTAAACCTATTGTATTTCGTTAAATTTTGTTGATAATTTTTGTTTATCGACGATAAAACTCCAAAAAGGTTTATAAACCGTGTTTCATTTTTAGTTGCGAGTAGGAAATTCTAAACCAATTAAAATGGTCGAAAAATCGAACTATACGGGGGAGCAAATTCAGATACTCGAAGGATTGGAGGGTGTTAGAAAAAGACCTTCGATGTACATAGGAAGTACTGGGAAAAATGGTTTGCATCACTTAATTTATGAATTAGTTGACAATTCTGTAGACGAAGCACTTGCAGGTTATTGTAAATGTATTGATGTTAAACTCAATAAAGATGGATCTGTGACAGTAATTGATGATGGAAGAGGTATTCCTGTGGATATACATTCCACACAAAAAATTCCTGCAGTTCAGGTTGCTCTGACAAAACTTCACGCAGGAGGAAAGTTCGATAAGAAATCATATGCCGTTTCAGGAGGATTGCACGGAGTTGGTGTTTCTGTTGTTAATGCGCTTTCAAAGAAGTTAGTGATAGAGGTTAAGAGAGATGGAAAAATTCACAGGCAATCTTATGAAAGAGGGGTCGCAAAAACAAAGTTAGAAGTTGTGGGAAAGACCAGCGATACTGGGACTAGCGTCACGTTCTGGCCAGACCCCGAAATTTTTTCTACACTTGATTTTGATTATAAGGTTCTTGAAGTTAGATTTAGAGAAATCGCTTTCCTTAATCAGGGACTGAAAATAATACTTCTAGATGAGAAGAGTGGAAAGAAGGAGATTTTCGCTTCTTCAGGAGGACTTATTGAGTTTGTTAAGTGGATAAATAAATCAAAAGAGGTGCTTAATATCAATCCTGTTTATTTCAAGAAAGAGATGGATGATCTCGTGATAGAAGTTTCTATTCAATATAATCAGAGCTATCAGGAGAATATTTTTGGTTTTGTGAACACCATTAATACTGTCGAGGGTGGAACGCACGTCTCGGGTTTCAAGACTGCTTTGACGAGGGTGATTAATGATTATGCCAAGAGAAAGGGTTTATTAAAAGATGGTTCTCTTTCTGGAGATGATGTTCGTGAGGGTCTTACCGCAATTATAAGCTTGAAAATGGCAAACCCTCAATTTGAAGGTCAAACCAAAACAAAATTAGGGAACTCAGAGATTAAGGGTCTTGTTGATTCCGCTGCGTCTGTTGCTCTTTCAGAATTCTTCGAGGAGAATCCTAGTGTTGCAAAGAAGATTGCACAAAAAGTTATTGATTCTTCTAAAGCAAGGATGGCTGCTAAGAAGGCTAGAGATCTTGTTAGGAGGAAAAACGCTTTTTCATTAGGAGGTTTGCCTGGTAAGCTTGCTGATTGCTCTAGTAAGAAGTCTGATGATACTGAATTATATATTGTTGAGGGGGAGAGTGCAGGGGGTTGTTTTTCTGGAGATACTAGGGTTTCTTTGATCGATGGAAGAAATATTTCTTTTAAAGAACTTGTAAAAGAAGATAAAAGTGGTAAGAAAAAATTTTGTTATACAATAAAAGAAGATGGAAGTGTTGGGATTGCTAGGATTGAAAATCCAAGAATTACAAAAAAAAATGTTTCGGTAATTAAAGTAATTTTAGATAATGATAAAGAAATAATTTGTACTCCTGATCATAAATTTATGTTGAGAGATGGAAGCTATAAGCAAGCTCAAAATTTAACTAATGAAGATTCTCTTATGCCGTTAAATAGGAAGATTTCAAAAATTGGGGGGAGGATTACTATTGATGGATATGAAATGGTTTGGAGTAATAATAGATGGATTTTTACTCATTTGCTTGCTGATAAATATAATTTAAGCAGTGGAATTTATTCTGAAGATCAAGGATCCCACAAACATCATATTGATTTTAATAAATTAAATAATAATCCTTTGAATATTGTTCGAATGATGAAGGAAGATCATTTAATTTTACATACTGAACATTTGAAACATACTTTACATAGGGAAGATGTGAAAGAGAAAGCTAAAATGGCTCATAAAACTCTTGAGTATAGA
>JAHJRM010000098.1 GCA_018830905.1 Nanobdellota archaeon | reverse complement strand
TTTTGAGGCTATAAAACAGCTATT
Source organism: Nanobdellota archaeon (assembly GCA_018830905.1). GTDB lineage: Archaea > Nanobdellota > Nanobdellia > Pacearchaeales > GW2011-AR1 > ASMP01. The sequence continues at coordinate 7,158 of JAHJRM010000098.1, read as the reverse complement.
GAAACCACCGGAATTGCCAGAGAAGCCGAAGAGACCGATTGGGTTTAGGCCAGGATAATCTTTCTATTGCCGCAATTAAAAATCAAGTAGTTTTGAACAGGAGATATTGAAAGCCTTGGCCAATTTTTCTATGGTGTCTATTCTGGCTGCAGAAGGATTCTTGCTTTCCAATCGTTGCAAGTGTTTGTAGTCAATATCGGCCAACTCTGCCAACTGTTGTTGGGTGTAGCCATATTTACTTCTTAACTCTCTAAGTCTCTGGGCAAATTTTAGTTTTATGTCCGATGTCATGCGAACATTATGGCATAAAATATTTCTTCTTGACACCGCATAAATACTGTGTTATTATGATTATAAGTTTTAATTCCAGAGGTTGGACATTTACCATAGGTGGCAAAGGTAGAGTAGAGAACTGGCGAGTTACCCTTAAGATGAGGAAGGAAATGGCCCATAATTTAGGGTATTGAGGAAGGAGAGATGAGATTTGCAATTTGTAATTGTTTCATTATTGCCCTACTGATTCTTGTGAAAATAAATACCGCTTATGGAGCAGTAATTAATGTCCCGGTTGATTATGCCACTATCCAGACAGCAGTAGATGCAGCCAATGATGGGGATACCATTCTGGTAGCTTCTGGCACCTACAATGAAAATATCTATATCCCTAAACCTGTTAGTTTGGTGGGAGAAGATTCTGCAACAACCATTATTTATATTTCCCACCAAATATTCTTTGATGACGCAGGTATAGGGGGAAGTATCTCAGGATTCACTATTTCTGGTTCTGGTGCGGATAAATACGCAAATATTTACTGCTGGCGCTCTACTGTGACCATTACCAATAACATTATTACCAAGAACGAGGGTAATGGTATAAGCTGTGGCAACTTTTCTTCTCTAACCATTGCCAATAATATTATAAGCGAGAATGGTGGTGGTATCAGTTGCAACGACTTCACATCTCTAACCATTATCAATAACATTATCACCGAGAACGGCAAGTATGGTATCTCCTGCTGGGGCTCTTGCCCAACCATCACTAACAATATTATCGCTTTAAATGGGGGTGATGCCATCATCTGCTCCTACTCTACTCCAGACATCATCAACAATACCATAGTAGGGAATAAGGGAAGGGCATTCTATTGCATTAACTCCTCCTCCCCAACGATCACTAATAATATTATTGCCAACAATACATCATCTGGCATCTTTGCTGATGTTAATAGCATTCCAAAGTTCAGGTATAATAATATTTGGGGCAATGCTACAAATTATGTTCAGTATGTTAGTAACCGTGTTGTGATCTCAGATAATATTTCGGCTGACCCATTATTTATTGATGCAGCAAATAGCGATTTTCACCTTCAGTGTGCCTCCCCTTGTATAAATACTGGGACAAACACCGCAACGATACAGCCAATGCTACCAACAGACAAAGATGGCAACCCCAGGCCTTATGATGGAGGCATTGCTGATATGGGTGCTTATGAATATCAAGGTATAGTAGTAATTCCCCCTTCAAATCTTGCTACTACGATCGCCTCAAGTACCCAAGTGAATCTACGCTGGACTGATAATTCAGATAATGAAGATGGCTTTAAGATTGAGAGAAAGGTAGAAGATGGAAGCTGGCAAGAGATAGCCACGGTTGGAGCTAATGTAACCACTTGCCAAGATACAGAACTTATACCAAATGCTACTTATTACTACCGTGTAAGAGCGTATAATATTAGAGGAACCTCGAACTATTCCAATGAAGTGAGTGCTACTACTATACACTCTGGAAAGATAATCCACTTTCCCAATCCCTGCTATCCAAACAAAGGGGAAGAGGTAAGGATAGTTAACATTCCCCAGAATAGTAATGCTACGGTTTATATCTATGACATTGCCGGGGAGTTGGTACGAGTTATTGAAGAGAACAAAATGGAGCAAGTGGGGACATTGAGCCAAACTGCCCATTGGAATGCCAAGAATGGCCACAGTAGAGATGTGGCGTGTGGGGTCTACATCTATCTTGTCAAATATGATGGCAATAGGACAATAGGCAAAGTAGCTATTATCAGATAGCAAAGATAGAAGATATTTAAAAAGGTCATAGGGATGAGTTTTAGAATTAGCTAAATTTGGCTATTAACCAAAAAATAGGAAAAAGGCGAGCTATGATTTATTTTAAAAATATTGAACTCCAAAAAATAGATAGTCAACAAAAGGGTAAAGCAAAATACACCATTGATGGAAATGAATATTTTGCAGAGGAAGCCGCTATAACATATTATGAAAAATTGAGATATAAAGCGTTATGGGCAGAAAATACATATTGGGCTACACTCATGTCTTTATTCTTTTGGGATGTGATATTTGCAAAGACAAGAGGAGCAGTAGGTGTTATTATAGATGGCATTCAAACAGAACTTAGTCCAGAGGATAAAATGTTTGAAGAGTTATTTGATCAAACAATTCAGACAAATGGAATGCCCGCTGATTTCTTTTCCCAAGACTTTTATAAAAGAAGAGAAAGACTAATAGAGAATAGAATCCAAGAATTACAACATAGCAACCTTGAAGAAAAACTTAATGAGTCTTACAAAAAGAATTACGGAAAGAATTGTAGGCCCATAGAGAACTGGAATAAATACAAAATTGATGAATTGCTAATCGCAGTACACGGAATAGACAAGAAAAGACTGATAAAAATACTCGAAAGACTTATGTCGAATTTCAACGATAATAGATCAGGTTTGCCTGACCTCATCTTATACAATAGCCTTGATAGAGATTTTTTCTTCTCAGAAGTTAAGAGTGAGAATGATAAAATATCAAAAAAACAAAGGAAATGGCATGACTTTCTATCAACAAGATTAGGGCTTAAAGTAGAAATATTTCTTATTAACCATACTGAAAGTCAACTCAAGAAAGTAAAGGCATCTTACACTCCCAGTGCTAAAAAAACACCCATTACTAAAAAAGTGCCAAATCTGAAAGAAGCCATAATTTCTTTTGGGCGCTCTGCATCAAAAAAACGGGAAGAGGCGATAAGGTTTATTCAAGAACAAGAGTCGTATTTTACACAAGGAGAAGGAGAGGAGCAAATATATGGCGCGAGATTTGAAATAACTGAAGAGGCTATAGAGAACCTATACAAAATTCTTGATCTGACAAGCGGGTGGAAAACCCAAAAGATAGAAATTGATGGAGAAATTGTCAAATCTACTAACCTAAGAAATTCATTATGGTGTTTTCGAGAAAAGATTAAACAAAATACTTCCTTAGATTACTGCAAAGGAAGCGAATATGACAATAAGCTCAATAAGTTTGGATGTAGGAATTTTTACTTTAGGGAACTGGAAGACGAGGAATGGCGGGATTATGGATATACAAACACTACTGAAGAAGAATGGATGTTTGACCACAAAAAAATAAATGAAAAAATAGATCAAGAAATAAATAAGTTGAAATATTGTCCACTCTTTGATGCAAAGAGAATTCAGAACTTGGTAAAAAGAATTCCTGAGAAGATTAACCCCAAAATTGATAAAAAGTGGGCTTTTATTGATAACGATTACGAAAAATGGGTCTGGCATGAAAATAGATGGTTGAATACTTTAGGAGAAACCAACTTTCCTGGATTTGGTGCAGTAGTTGGTGTTCAGAAATTTAGAAGGGTAAAAATATCTTGCGAAAGGTCTCCCAAAAGAACTAAACAGAAGTCAGATGACTGGTTAATAGAATATATGGGGTCTTCCAAAAAACAAAAATCAGGTTGCTTTATTGCCACAGCAGTTTATGGTGATAGTGAAGCATATCAAGTTAAAACATTAAAATATGTTAGAGATACTCATCTTGAGAAGAGTGTCTTAGGAAAACTATTTATTAATGTCTACTATAAGGTAAGTCCATCTATAGCTGGATATATTAAAAGGCATCAGTTTTTAACTGGTTTAATAAAAAGTGTATTGAATGGAATTGTAAAACTTTATCTGATTATTTCTGCGAAACTATAGTTCTTGATAAAGGTGGAGATTCTATCTTTGAGAAAAGTTATCATCCTATCTTGGTGTCCAAATATTCATTTGGCGATTCTGCTAAGCTTTTAAAACCAAACTATAGCAAAGAGTTTGGTGTAAAAACTGACGATGTACCTTCTGATTGGGCAGGAAAAGTAGAAGTAAAAATTACCGATATAGAATTTGAATAGTAGGGCAGTATCTTAGAAAAGAACGAGGAGATTATAACAGATGAAGAAGATTTTAATTATCACTTTATCCATCTTTGTATCTATCTCATTAATTACAGACCATGCTTATGCACAAGGCAGACCTAAACTTAGAGGTAAGACCAAACTTTTCTGTGGCATTGCCTTAACTGGATTAGGAGCATTCTTGGCAATTGATGGCTATAGTGATGCAACAAATCCAGCATTAGATACAAGCAATTGGTCCTGGAGTAAAGAGCGGGCAGGAGCAGGATATCCGTGGTATGTAGATTCTTATGGAACAGTAAAGAATACAGGAAATGTGCCGCTTAAGAATGTGAAGATATACAGAACTTATTATGATGCCTCTGGTCAGATGATTGCTAATGATTATTGTTATTTAGATGTTCATTGGCTTGATCCATTGCCAAAAGGAGCATCAGATTCTTGGGATTATTTTGCCGGTGGTTGGGATAGTACACCTACAAGAGTTGAACTTAGTGCTTCATACGAATATGAAAAGATTAGTAAAAATGAAATACAAGGAGCAATAGGATTGTGCACTGCTGGAGTTGGTGTATATCTTATTTGGGATTATACCAGAAAAACAAAATCTTTCCAATCAAGCAAGATAAAAGAAATGGGGATTGATTTTCAAGTGGCAAATAGTCCTAATAGTATTTCAATTTTAGCCTTAAAGAGTTTTTAGGGTGGCGTCCTTTAATAATAATGGCTGCCACAGGGACAGCAGTATTGACGGAGAAGGAATAAGTAAATCTCAAGAGGAGGTAAATCTTATGTCAGAACCAACCAGAAAAGACTTAGAAGAAGGAATGAGAAGATTTAGGAAAGAGTCAGAAAAGAAAAAAGAAGATGGAAACAAGAAAGGTTTTATGACAGGGCTAACACCAGAAAAACCAAAAAGGGAAGAAAGCAGTTTTGGAAAGGGTTGTTTAATCATCTTTCTCTTGCTTCTCTGCACCCCAATATTATTCTTACTGCTCTATCATCTTATTGTCTCCTATTCTATCCAAACTCTCATAATTTGCCTAATTCTCTTTGCCATTTCCCTTCTCTCCTTTAAGAAGGGATCCCCAATAAAGCTTGCAAGAAAATATGCAATAGGTCTGTTGATTTTATCTTCCCTATTTGGCTTTTTTGCAATAGTTGGATTTGGAGAAACCGGTGGGCTCATAAATCAGATTAAAGAAAAAAGGGCCGAGAAGGTGAAAGCAGAAGCAACAAGAAAGCAACAAGATGCAATCAGGCAGGCATATTCTTTTATAAAGATTGATGATCTTGTTGAAGCAGAGACTAAGTTTCAGGAAGCCATAAAACTTGTCAAAGAAACTGGAGTTAAGCCAGACAGCATAGGAAAAGGATTGAGGATTGTAAGGCTCATCGAAGGTGGAGAAGAAGCGAAGAAAATAGCTCAAGAGACCCTCAAGCAAATGATCCTTGATGAACTCTCTTCTTTGAAAAAGGATAAATCAATTCCCCCGAAATTCCAATTAAACAATAAAAATGCTGAGGAAAGTCTGGTTGCCCTTTTATATCCTCTTGTTGATAATGAGATCAAGCAAAGAGAGGAACAAGCCAAGAAACTTGCTGAAAAGAGCAAAGCTGAGGAACTTGCCGAGAAACGTAGAATTGAAGCGGAAAAGAGACATTTGGCCCTTGCATTGCGTAAAATGCGAAAGGAGTATGACAAGATAGAAGAAATTACATGGTATTATGATAAAACAACTCCACGCTATGACAACAGAAACAATTTACATCTTTTCATAGGTAAGACAAAGGACTCCTTGCCTTGGCTGTACTTTAGAATTCGATATTCTGGAGATGATTGGTTGTTCATAGAAAAATATATCATAAAGGTCGATGATGAAAAATTTGAAATAATTCCATCTTATGGAGAAGTTAAACGTGATAATAGTGCAGGAAAGATTTGGGAATGGTATACTTGTGCCTTTCGTGATAAAGAGCATATAGTTAGGGCGATAATTTCTTCTAAGAGAGCAGTCATAAGATATAAGGGTAGCCAATACTATAAAGATAGAACTGTTACTAAGGCTGAGAAAATTGCCTTGCAAAATGTTCTTGATGCATATAAAGCATTGGGTGGTAAGGAGGAATAATTTATGGGAAAGAAGGTAAAAGAGACACGAGCTACATGTAAAGCATGTGGTCATGTTTGGCATTATACAGGTGAGGATAGAGTAACTGATGTCTCAGCTCAAGCACAATGTTGCCCTTGCTTTCAGCCTTTCCAAAAAAAGCCAAAAGTTGAAACTTCTCGCTGTCCAAAATGTGGCTCATCTGCTATTTCTCGAGAGAAAGTTGTGCATGAAATAGAGTAATGACCCGAATCATTCTAAGGATAATTGAGTTCTATCGAAAGTCACCATGGGCAGCTTGGCGTAGACGCAATAAGTTGCGATGCCGTTTCATTCCATCATGTTCTGAATATTGTGAACTTGCAATCGTGAAATATGGACCCCGGAAAGGATTATTACTTTCTATTTGGCGCTTATTACGTTGCAACCCTTGGAATTATGGCAGTTGCATAGACTTTCCGTGAATAGCTTAAATAGAAGAAGTATCAAGATATTGACACCAAAGGAATTTTTGGATAAGTGAAATTTTTACTTGACAAACAAAAATAAGTATGCTAAGTTGACTTGATTGAAAAGAATAAGAGCATCAGATTAAAAGAATTAGACACAAATAATAATTAGGCAATAGAAATCTCTTGACCAATCGAAAAAATCGAAGGTCACTACAGACTAATAATCTGTGGTGGCCTTTTTTTATTTAAAAGGAAGTAAGGGGACAGTTTACAGAACCAATTGTTAATTCAAAAGTTGCAAATAAAATATCTCCCTTTCTATAAAAAATGCAGTATTGTAACGGTAGCTATAGTTTCGTGATTTTTGACGAGCTAAAACCCCTTAGAATCA
>JAHJRM010000022.1 GCA_018830905.1 Nanobdellota archaeon | reverse complement strand
CTTGAATAGATTTTTTCATCTCTTCCAACTCCTTCTTCAAAGCAACTATATCCTCACTCATTTTTTCTATATCCAATGTTTCCATACCAGAATTAAATTTCAAGAATATTTAAGATTGTCGGTCGCTGCATTTAACCAAACAAGCCCAATCAACTCTCTAGCATTAATATCAAATCAACAAAATAACTTTAATGCTTCATCAATCAATATTCTAGTTCTTTTTTCTATATCTTCAATTATCCATTCTTTCTTATTATTCAAGGGGTAGATTTCCCCATTGAGATATAGATTATTTTTATAACCTATATTTTTACCTTTTTTGTCTTTTCTATCTCTTTTTTTATCAAATGAGAGATTCGACAAATTAGAATTGTATGCAGTCATAGTGAGGTTTCCTAATTTATGCACGAATTGTTCTTGTAATCTTTTAGCTTCTTCTTTATCCCCCTTTGCTATCATATTTACCCATTCTTTTGGAAGTCTTTCTCCTTCTGGAAGTATGTGTTCTATTGTAAACACATATTTCTCTTTTTCTCTTCTCCAGAGATCTATTTCACTTTCTTTTGTAAAATTTTCTTCCTCTACTTTACAAAGGATATACCTCGCTACCTCGCTATTAATTTCGTAAATATTACTTTCTAATTTTTCTCTAAAAATATTCTCGCTAGAATATCTTTCGGGATTTGTTAAAAAATTCTTTATTATTTCAAGACTAATATTTTTCTTATTTTTTTCACATTCTTCTACTAATCCTACAAATATGTTATCCAAATTCCTTGTAGCAGGGTAATCTGTTAAACTTCTTCTAACAAAATATTTACTTAGGAAAGAAGTAGTTTCTCCTAATAATTCTTTATTATTTTTAAATTCAGTAAGCAAATAAAGAAGGAATATATAAGAAGGTGCTCCACTAATATGAAGTAAATCGGTAAATTCCTTATATAACTCATCATTTTCTTCTGGATTAATAAATCGACCAAATATATACGATTTACTTTTAAGATCATTAAGCAATAAAAGAGCATCTTTTTTTATTAATTCATCATAAATATTAATTAAATTTGATTTTGTTGCTTTCCCTTCTTTGATCTTTACTTTAATTTTATCGTTATGCTTAAATGCATTGTAATAGTGCCTTAAAAATCTCTCTTGAATTTTTGGGTCTTCTGTTAAGTTATCAATAACTATTTTCCATTCTTCAAAAGCATCATCTATGGTTCTAGCTTTGTTTTTTTCAAGATTTGAAAGCAAGCTATTTTTTATTAAATCTATAGCAGATAAAGGCACCCCTCTATTATTTATACTTTCAAATAGATTGAAAGCATCAGAATTAGTGTTTACCTCTATTTTAATTATGTGGGAAGAATTAATTTTATCTAATAATTTTCTAACTTCATTAAGGGGATATGATTCCAACTTTGTTGAAAAGAAAGAATAAGCTTTGTATAATCTTCTATTTCCCAAGTTTTTTGGTTTTCCATCTTTTACATCTAATATTCCAGATTCTTCCAAAATTTCTTTATAATCCTCAAAATTATTATTTTGATAAGAGAGTTCAAGCTTTGTTTCTTTCGGTTTTTTCTTTTGAACCAGTCTGTATTTCAAATTTGTTAACTCTGATTTGAATTCATCATCATCTTTTTTTTCTATAGACAATCTTGCATGAATGGCTGAATATAATAAAGAAAGAGTGGTTAACCTTTGTTGCCCATCAATTATTTCTAATATCGGACTAAGAACTGTTTCTGTAGTTTTATTAACACATATTATTGATCCTAAAAAAGGCCCTTCTTCAGAACCATTCTCTCCCATGATATCATTAAACAGATCATCCCAATTTTCTTTTCTCCATGTGTATTCTCTTTGATACTTAGGAATAACATATTTTATAGCTAATTCTGGTGAGAATAATTCATGTATTGGGATATCTTTTGCAGATTGAATCATTTTGTTACTGAAACAAGTCTTCTATTTAAGATTTACCTTTACTCCCCAATTTTTTAGTTAATTCATAATCTCCACTAATCATTTCAAGGATTATTGTTTTCTATTGATTCTCACTAAGTCCCTCCTACAACAAATTCAATAAATCCTCTAACTTCAAACTGGCTTGTTCCATTATTGCTTTCAACGTTCCTTTCGCAAGCTCTTTGTGATTTGGAACTGGAATTGTTTTCTTTCCATCGCTGCTTTGCCTGACAAAAATCATATGGCTACCTCTTGTCCTGACATGCCGGTAATTTAATTTAAGAAGAACTTTCGTAACTTTCTTACCCGACAATATTGGAAGTTTTGTCATTTCTTTTTACCTCAATTATGGAAAACGTCGGCAAATTTTTTCTTGTCTCATCAAGCTCTTCAAAAGCTTCGGGCATTTCTTCAAGATAAATCTCAACGGCTTCCTTAATCATCTCTATAGACTCTTCAACTGTAGACCCTTGACTAGCAACTCCCAAACTTGGGCATTGAGAAACATAAATGTCCTCGCCATCGCTTAATTTTTCTTTGTTAATCACAATATCAAGATAATAATTTTTTTCTTTCATGCTTTATTTAGAATTTAGAAATATTTAAACTTACTGATTCTCACTAAGACCCTTTCTCTGTCGAATCTTCTTTATAACTTCTGCCTGTATGCTCATCGGAACTTTTTCGAAAAGCTGGTCCAGCAGCGACGATGTTCCTCGCCCTTCAGT
>JAHJRM010000097.1 GCA_018830905.1 Nanobdellota archaeon | reverse complement strand
GGTTGGCCGGTACAGATGGGGCAGATGTTAACATTTGGTTTTGTGAGTTTTGCGCCGTGAATTGCCTTGCAGGAACAGAATAATTTTTCTTTGGTGTCGATGTAGCCATGGATTTCTAGACCTATTTTTGTGTCCATCTTTTTTTGAGGGGAGAGCGGTTTATTAATTTTCCCGCTCAACTTATTATTCTAAAAAAGTGTCCCGCCCAACTCACCTTTGGCGTGGTTTGAATTAATTTGGTAGAATCAATCTAGGTTCTTGTTAATCTATGGATTTTGGATTATCATGCGAGCCTTAGGAGAGATTTCCTAGTCGCGAGAAGTTTTTTAAATCCTGACCTTTTTCACATTTCATGAGGATTAATGGTATAGAGTTGCATTGGCTTGGGCATTCTGGATTTTTTATTGAAAATGGAAAGAAGATTTACATTGATCCATATAACATTAAGGAAGACTCTGAGAAGGCGGATATTATTTTGATAACGCATAGCCATCGCGATCATTGTAGTTATCCTGATTTGAGGAAGATTGTTAAGGAAGGGACGAGGGTTGTTGCGTCGGCAGATTGTCAGAGTAAGATTGTGAAATTTAATGTTCCAATAAGGATTGATATTATTGAGCCCGGAATGGAATTAGACCTCGGAGGATTGAAGATTTTTACTTTACCTGCATATAATTTTGATAAAGATTTTCATCCTAAAGATGAGTTATGGGTTGGTTATGTATTGAAGATTGGCAATACTGTGATATATCATTCGGGAGATACAGATTTAATTCCTGAGATGCAAAAACTTACGGGATATAAGAAGCCGGGAAAGGAGTTTGTGGCTTTGCTTCCTGTTGGAGGGAGGTTTACGATGAGTGCGGAGGAAGCGGCTGAGGCGGCTAAGATAATTAAACCGACCATCGCTATTCCGATGCATTGGGGTGCCATCATTGGGGACAAAGATGATGCGCAAGAGTTTTGTGAATTGTGTAATGAGGCGGGAATTAAGACAGAGATTTTAGAGAAGGAATGAAATAAAAGAAGAAGCAAAACTGGAATTGTATATCCTAGCAGATATACTTTTTTTATGTACAACAACTATATAAATGTTTTTGGAGAAGGAGAAGAATTTGTGCTCGCTACGCTCGCAATTTATTTTATGAGAACAAGTAAAATCATACAATTTTATTTATGGATTTGTAATCATTTTGGATTAGGTGCCTCTGTAATTTTATTTTTAATTGTTAATTTTCAAGAAAATATTCATCTTAGAGCACGCAAATATTTTTAAAGAAAGAAAGAGTAAACATTTTATTATATTAGTTGACGCCAATCAATTAATATCTTACATGCATGTAGGGAACTTTTCTTATTCTAATTAGTTGGAAGTTTGTGAAGTATATAAACTTTTCGAGATTTTGCGAATTTCCGACGAGTATATAGTGGAAAGGAGGAAATAAAAAAATGGTGTTAGATTTTGCAAAAGAGGCAGTACAGAACGCTGAGAGCCATAGTATTAACTTTGACGAGTTGAGGGCAGGGAAGGCAAACATTAAAGTTTTTGGCGTCGGTGGAATGGGCTGCAATGCAATAACATGGCTTTACAACAAGGGTATTAATGGAGCTACTGTTTATGCCGCAAATACGGACGCTTTGCACCTTAGTGTTTCTAAGGCTGACGAGAAAATCCTTATTGGTAAGGAGTTGACTCGTGGTCTTGGTGCTGGTGGAAAACCTCAAGTTGGTAGGGAAGCTGCGAAAGAGATTCTTTCTGATTTGAAGAAAGCGGTTTCAGGTGCAGATATGGTTTTCGTTGTTGCAGGAATGGGTGGTGGAACGGGAACGGGAGCTGCTCCAGTGATTGCTCAGCTTGCAAAGGAGACTGGTGCTGTTGTTATTGGGGTTGTTACAATGCCGTTCGATTCTGAGAGAGCTAGAATTGACAAGGCGGAGTTTGGACTTCAGGAACTGAGAGATGTTACAGATACGTGTATAGTTCTTGATAACAATAGACTTGTTGATATTGCGGGTCAGTTGCCAATTGAACAGGCTTTTGCGGTTGCGAATGAGCTTGTAAGCACAATGTGTAAGGGAATTGTTGAAACGATTACCTTGCCTAGCCTGATTAACCTTGACTATGCAGACGTTTCTGCTATAATGAAGGATGGTGGGGTTGCTGTGATTGGTATTGGGGAAGCAGATACTACAGATCGTGTGAATGAGGCCGTTCGGCAGGCTCTTACTCATCCTCTACTTGATGTGGATTATAAGGGCGCTAACGGAGCTTTGATACACGTTACATGTGGTCCAGACTTGAAATTAGAAGAGTTTGACCATATTGGAAGGATTGTATCTGAGAATCT
>JAHJRM010000021.1 GCA_018830905.1 Nanobdellota archaeon | reverse complement strand
TTAAATTTTGGCATTTTTGATACCAAATTTCTTGCTGATGCAAGAAATTTATAAAGTTCAGATTCTTGTTTCATTTGAGTTACCTCTTCTTTTAGTTAGAATAAGGTAGCTCACTTATTTTATAATGGTTTCACCAAAGCCGTTTTTCTAACTTACAAAGATCTTCATGAAGGAGGATATAACAAATCCAATAAATCCTAGGATGACAATTCCAATTGCAGAAACTTTCGCGATGGTTTCATATTCATTTCTGGAAGGCCTTTTTAATACGAGCCAAACCCTCTTTGATTTGAGCGCAAAAATCTTTACACTTTCAAGGTACTTGTTTGTCATTAATTAGATAAAGATGGGTGGTTTTTAAAATTATTCAAAGAAATCTATCCCAAGTTCTTCTTCTATTTCTTTGTGTTTTAGATTTTCCAAGGAATCCTCGTGTCCGAGAATTTGTGAGCTTTTTACTCCAGTAACTATTAGAAGAACTCTAATTGATTTGTCCATGTCTGGAGAAATTTGTGCACCCCAAATCATTTTTGCATCAGGACTAAGTTTGTTTCCGACGGTTTCAATTATCAATTTACATTCATCTAAACTCATGTCCGGTCCGCCGATAACGTTTACAAGGGCACCTGTTGCATTTGAGATATCAACATCAAGAAGAGGGTTTCTTATTGCTTTCTCTATAGCCTCTAGTGCTCTGTTCTCAGTATCTGATTCTCCCATTCCAATTAAGGAGACTCCTCCATTAGTCATAACTGCCTTCACATCCGCGAAGTCTAGGTTTACTAGGCCAGAAGTAGTTACAAGCTCAGTGATTCCCTTGACTGCATTTGTTAGAATTTCGTCGGAAATCTTGAATGCCGTGTGGAGAGGTAATTCTGGAGCTAGTTCCAGTAATTTGTCATTAGGTATGACTATTAACGTGTCCACGACAGATTCCATTTTTTCTAAACCATTCATAGCATTCTCTACTCTTTTCTTTCCCTCTATTGTGAAGGGAAGTGTTACAATTCCTATGGTTAACGCTCCTTGTTTTTTTGCGACTCCAGCAATCACTGGTGCGGCACCAGTTCCGGTTCCACCACCTAGTCCACAAGTTATGAAAACCATATCACTTCCAGTTAGCTTCTTTTTTATTTCAGACTCTGATTCTTTTGCTGCCTCTTCACCTATCTTAGGATTACTTCCTGCTCCGAGGCCATGTGTTAACTCTTTTCCGATAAGAATCTTATGGTCCGCGTTGCTGTAAAGTAAGTCTTGTGCATCAGTGTTAACTGCAATGAGGTCTCCACCTTTTATTCCAATTTCTCTCATTCTGCTAAGAGAATTCCCTCCGCCACCGCCAACACCAATAACCTTAACCTTTGCAGACTGTTTCTTTAGAAGTTCAGCTAGTTCCATATCTATCTCTTTCATCTCCGAAGAAGAATTATCATAAACGTCATCCATAACTTGAGTAACTCATCGGGATTTAAAAGGATTATTGTGATTTCTTAAGGGAAAGGTTTTTATAAGACTAATTTATGATGGAAGCATGGAAGATTCAGAGAAAATCAAAGCGATTGTTGTCCCTAGCGGAGGCAGTGTTTATGAGGATGCTCAAAGATGGAGTAGAGCAATGCATTATTTTAGGGAGATTGGAAATAACACTCCTTTTGTAATTGCGGGGGCTGGTCCAGACACTAATGAATGTGTTGAAAGAAACTTAGGGCGATCGCGAATTGATTACGAAGGTTTAGATTTTCACACAGAGCTTTATCGTTTATTTATTAATGGGGCTCAGAGTTATGTTGGATTGGATACTATTTCAAAAAATTCTATAGGAAATTTAACTAATGTATTCCCAAATGGGACCTCAGGAAGATATGCAATTGTTTCCTATCCTCTCCATTTAGCTAGATTAAAGATGATTGAAAAGAGACTAAAGAAAAAAGGGAAAATGTCTAATGATGTTGAGCTTATTCCTGTTTCAACAAATCAAAACTGGAGACAGACTGTTTACGGATTGGCCGCACTTGTTAAGACTGCTTTTGACCTGAGGAAGATTTAAGTTCTTTCACCTTAGTCCTTTTAATCTCTAAATCTAAACCCAATATCTCTTTGTACTTATCTTTGAAGAGCATTGCGAACCCCCCTATGCTTTCTGGAAGGACCAGGATTAATTTATTTTCCTTTATTTCAAAAGAGGGCTCCATATGGAAGAAGAAATCATTTAATGCTTTCACTTTTTCAGTTATATTATCTACTTTTTCTAAAACCTTGATTTTATAGACGACATCTTTTCCTGCAAGAGGGTGATTGAAATCGGTCATGATTCTTCCACCAGAAACAGCAAGAACTCTCCCCACTTTTCCATCAAAATTGAAAGATATTCCTGGAATGGGATTTAATCTTTGGTCTCTGAAGACTCTTTGAGGGATTCTTTGAATTAGCGAAGGATTTCTTGGTCCGAATCCTTTTTCAGGAGTTAATTCGATTTCATAATCTTTCCCCATTTCTTTTCCAATTAGATATTCTTCTATTGATTCTAAGAACATTTTGTGGCCAATGCAGAACACGAATGGTTTAGGGTTAATCTTTCGATTAGAGTCTTGATAGATTTGTTCCAGCTCTTCTTTTTTTGTTGAATCAAAAATTTCTCCGCCCTTAACAGTCCCGGTAAAATCTATTTTTAGGAAATCATTTTGTTTTATCATGTAATATGAGACTTCTAGACTGTTTTTAAAATTTGTTAAAATAAATATTGTCTTAAAATAAGTAAACCTTTTTAAATAGATTTTTGTTTTTCTTTAGATGGTCCTAAAAATTATTGGTGCAACAGATGCAAGAGTTGGAACGAATATTCTTATTGAGGGAAATCCATACACAGTTAGAAAAATTGATATAAGTAAAACAGGCAAGCATGGACATGCAAAATGTAGAATTGAAGCGGTGGGAATTATAAATGACAGCAAAAGGGTTTTTGTTATTCCTGGTCACGACAGGTTTGAAGTTCCTATGATAGAAAAAAGAAAGGGTCAGGTTCTTTCAGTCACAGATAAGGTTAGCATCATGGACCTTGAAAACTTTGAGACACTTGATATCGCTTGTCCAGAAGAGATTAAATCTGATCTTCAGGAAAACTCTAATGTTGAGTATTGGGATATTGAGGGACAAAAAATAATCAAGAGAAAATTCTAATGGCAAAAATACCAGAAGCACAGGCTAGAATGTTTAAGGATGTTTTCGTGTGTAAGAACTGTCAGACAAAGATTAAATCAAACTCTCAAAAAATCCTTAAGGGAAAAGTTCGATGTAGGAAGTGCCTCAAGCAGGCATTCAGACCTTTAAGGAAAAAGTAGGGTGACATCAAAATGAGTTTTTTCATATATGACCTAATATTTTTAGTAGCTTTTGTGACGGCGTTTTCTTCTTTTCTTTACACCCATAGAAAAAATTTGAAGAGAGAGGGTCTTCTTTATTTATATAAGGCTGATTGGGGAATAAAGTTAATCAAGAAGATTGGAACGAAGTACAAGAAGACTATGAAGGTTACGAGCTATGCTTCAATTGTTTCAGGTTATTTTTTGATGGCAGGTATGCTTTACCTTTTGTACACAATAGTTAAGATTTATTTTTTTAGTCCAAGCATCGTTAGGGCTGTTAAGATTCCTCCGATTATGCCTCTTGTGCCGTATCTTCCGCAAGTGTTCAAACTTGATTTTTTGCCGCCGTTCTATTTTTCATATTGGATAATTATTATTGCGGTTGTTGCAATTGTACATGAGATGGCACATGGGATTATTGCGGCGTATAATAAAGTTGATATAAAAACTACTGGATTTGGATTTTTCCCATTTTTCCTTCCGATATTTCTGGCAGCGTTTGTAGAACCAGACGAAAAGCAGATGAAGAAGAAGAGTACTTTTGCGCAGATGGCAGTTTTAGGTGCAGGAACATTCGCTAACGTTCTGACTTCAATATTTTTCTTGATTATATTCCTCGGATTCTCTTTTCTTGCATTTGCCCCTTCGGGAGTGATGTTTGATGGATACGCTACGTCTGCCATTAGCGTTGCAGGCATTTCTTCAGTTAACGGAATAAGCGTCGGGAATCTTTCATATTATGGTTTGAAGAATCTTTTGAATGATGAAGGATTGAATGAGATAGATGTGGGGGATGAAAAGTACCTTGTTACCGAATTGACTATCGAAAGTCAGGAAGGGCGGGATACGATTTTGGTTTATAACTCTGCGCCGGCGATTAAGAACAACATAAGTAGCATTATAACTAAGATAGGGAATGTTGAGATAAAGAGCTTTGAGGGTTTGATTGAGCAAATAGAGTTATATTCTCTAGGGGATGAGATTTTGCTAACGACTCTTTCAGATGAGGGAGAAATTGAGCAGATGATTATTCTAGAAGAACATCCAGACAGGCCAGATTCTGCATGGCTGGGAATTGGATTTTCCCTCGAAGGAAATGGCAGACTCCTAGGCAATGCGATGCAGGGTCTTTCGTTCAGAGAGCCGCACGTTTATTACGAACCAAGGTTTGATGGAATGAGTATATTCATTTACAATTTGCTTTGGTGGATGGTCTTGATTAGTATAAGCGTTGCGTTTGTCAATATGCTTCCAGTTGGAATATTTGATGGAGGAAGATTCTTTTATCTGACAGTTCTTAGTTTGACAAAAAGTGAGAAAATAGCTGAGAAGGCATTTAAACTCTCTACGAGAATATTTTTAGTTCTGTTGTTTGCGATTATAATTTTCTGGGGAATTAGTTTTTTTAGGTAGTTAAAAGAAATTACTTGATTAAGGAATTATTACAAAAATTATTTTGATAGATATTGCTGAACAACTAAATAAAATCCATGTTACCCTCGCTGCGCTCGGGAGATAACCACAAATCTACGTTTGTTCTTGTTAACTTTTAGATAAATTGCGAGCGTATCAGAGCGAGCAAGTATTTTTGTTTAATAAATAATCTTGGAATTTTCGAAACAATATTTGCAAAGAGTCACAAATCAATCACGCCTTCTTTTGTGAGCGCTGCAAATCTTATTCCAACAGGTAAATGGAGTAGTGCTGAGATTAGCGACATGTGTTCTTTCCCGTTTCCAGAAGCTATGCTCAATGCAACCTCGGTTCCGTCGATTTTTCCTTTCAACTTGTTAGAGAAATCTTCTTTCAAATCCTTCAATCTCTTTTCAAGATCAACTTCCAGTAGTTCAAATTTCTTTTCGGCAGAGAATTTTTTTGCATTGCTAGAACCTAGGACAATTATCTTTTCCCAGTCACCGTGTTTGATAAGTCCTGACACCTGACTCCAGGTTTCTTCGTCTGAAAGAAGTGCAACAAGTTCCATTAAAAGAGAATTGCGAGTGTGTTTATAAAAATTGTTGTAGTATAAAGGGAACCGAAGGTTCCCCTTATCAACCCCTCCTTTAAGTTAGGACTCAAGGCTGATTTCAGAAAGTTTATAAACTAGTTTTAGTTCCCAAATTTACCGATTGAACCACATCGTCGCAGAATAGATTCTATGTCTGTGGCGTATAATGTGGGAGGAATAAGATGAAACTCAAAGAAGAACTAGTTAAAGCAATTATTGAATTGCGAAAGGAAAAGGAAAGAAAGTTTGACCAGACAGTGGACTTTATTATTAATCTGAAGAAGTTTGACCTCAAGAAAGATGCGATTAATCTGATTGTGAATTTGCCTTTTAAGATTAAAGATAAGAAAGTTTGTGCGTTCCTCGAGGTGAATAACAAAGATATTGATACAATAACTCCAGAAAAATTCAAAACTTATTCTGAGAAGAATGCACTTAAGAAATTGGTTAAGAAATATGATTTTTTTGTAGCGCAAGCGAGTCTCATGCCAAAAGTTGCTACAACTTTCGGAAGATTTTTGGGTCCGGCAGGAAAAATGCCTTCCCCTCAACTTGGAATAATTATGAAAGTTGATAAGAGCGAGATTGACGAGGTTATGGCTAAAATAAATAACAGTACTAAGGTAAGAACTAAGGAATCTAGTATCAAACTTGCCGTTGGTAAACAAAGTATGAAGGATGAGGAAATTGTTGAGAATGCTTTTAGTATTTATGATGCTATATTGAAAGTTCTACCAAGAGATAAAGAGAACATAAAAAATATTGAACTTAAATTCACCATGACTAAACCACAAAAGATAGTGATTGAATAATGAATCCAGGAAAAACTACAGAGGCGCACGTTTCAGACAAGAAGATAAAGCAGGTTTCGGAATTAGAGGGTCTCATTAAAGAGAAGAATACAATCTTGCTGGTTTCCATAAAAGGTATTCCTGCATCACAGTATCAAGAGCTTGTAAAGAGATTTAGAAGTAAAGCTGTTGTGAAAGTTCCTAAGAAAAGTATAATCTCAAGAGCGTTGGATTCTTCGGACAAAGAAGGGCTTAAGGAATTGAGAGAGAAAGTTGGAGATAGTACAGCTATTCTGTTTTCTGATGATGACGCTTTTGATATGTCTGTTGAACTTTTGGAGAAGAAGACTTCTGTTAGGGCTAAGGCTGGGCAGATTGCTCCAGAGGACATTGTTGTGGATGCGGGGCCAACAGAACTTATGCCAGGACCTGCTATCACTGAGCTTGGTGCGTTGGGAATACAAATTAAAATTGACAAGGGAAAAATAAGTATCAAGGAGTCAAAGACAATTGTGAAAAAAGGTGAGAAAATCTCTTCGGCTGCTGCAGACGTCATGGGCAAACTAGACATTAAACCATTCTCTATTGGTTTTGTTCCCATTGCGGCGTTTGATTCTAAAGAGAATAAAGTTTACTTTGATATAAGTGTGGATAAAGAAAGCATTCTTTCAGAGTTGAAGAACTTTTTTAGGAGTGCTCTTTCTTTCTCAGTTGACATGGGTTATGTTTGCAGCGACACGATTAAGTTCATCCTTGGTAAAGCCGCGGTGCATGGAAACGCTTTAGAAAAATTGGCTGAACAGCCTAAAGAAGAGGCTCCTAAAGTAGAAGAGAAGAAAGATGAAGGTTCTGAGTCCGAAGAAAAGAGTGAAGAAGTTAAAGAAGAGCCAACTGAATCTGGTGATGAAAAGAAAGAAGATATTCAAATTAAATCCGAGGAGGAAAAATAATGGAAAATGTATATGCAGCACTTTTACTACACAAGCTAGGTAAGGAAGTTAACGAAGAGAACTTGAAGAAAGTTGTCACAGCCGCTGGTGCGGATATTGATGAAGGACAGATTAAGTCTCTGGTTGCTAGCCTTAAAGGCGTCGATATAGACAAAGAACTTGAGAATGCGAGCTTGGTTTCAGCAGCTCCTGCCGCCGTAGCAGAAGTGAAGAAAGAAGAGAAGCCAAAAGAAGAAAAGAAAGAAGCTGCAGCTGAAGGTCTTGGTGCGCTCTTCGGATAATTTTATTTATTCTTGATCTGAAGAGCTTTTCTTAGTTTGGACTAAGAGACGATAATTCTTAAAATGAAAAAGGCAGAACTTCTTGGAATGTTTTCGGGGCTATCTTTTATTTCCATATTTTTTACTCCTTTAGGTTCTGATATCTGGAAGGGATTTTTATTTTTAGGGTTGGTTTTCGGAGTTGGTTGGTGGTTTAAGAGTTGAGAATTCTTAGGAAAAGATATTAAATAGGAAGATTCCAAAGAGTTGTATGCCTGTATAGCTCAGTTAGCAGAGCGATTGCTTCGTAAGCAATAGGTCGGGGGTGCAAATCCCTCTGCAGGCTTACGCTGTTGGAAACAGCGTCGGGATTTTAACTCACGCAAATTCAGAATGATTTGATTCGGGGGTCGAGCGATTTCGTGGTAGAGAGAAATTTTCTAAATTAATCCTCGTACGAAATTGGGAGCAAGAAATCCCTCTGCAGGCTTTTGATTAAACGCCGTCACCAGGAATCGAACCTGGGCGCCCGTGAGGGCCCTGGGTATTTGTCGTAAAAACTCAAACCAGGTGGAATACCATTCTCCGCATGACGGCTTAATCTAAGAATTAATTATGAAGTTTTAAAGGTTGCGATGGGTTAAGTTTTGTTTAGAAAGTATGAATCTTTTTGATTTATCAAACAGAGAGTTACTTGCTCGCTACGCTCGCAAATTGGTTAAAAAATAACTGAAGAACAAGCGCTGATTTGTGATTAATTTGGCTTGGCTTAGGGTTGGCAGGGTGGACATTTAAACTTATTTATCAAGAATCTTCTTCCACCAAGGTCTTTTGATTCTTATGGGATTGTTGTTTTCGTCAATTATTTCGTACTTTATTACTGGTTTTTCTTTCAGTATAGGTGCTTGTTTTGCTAGTTCTTTATTGAACTCATCTATTGCCCTTTCAACAGAAGTCTTGGAATATCCTTGACCAATCAAAGCCCATTTCAAAGAGTCGAGCGTGTATCCTTTTTTTAGATTCTTTCTAAGATAATCTGTAATCTTATGAAGGTAATCTTCATTTCCCATTTCAAAAAGATATCCTAGAAGTTTAAAAAGATGATTGTAAAATTGGACCTATTTTATCTTAATAGGTTTTAGTTTTTCATAATACCTAATTGCTTCTTGGAGTCTGGCTTTTGATTCTGCATGGATGGTCACAAGTTTATCTCCTTTTCTTACTTTATACCCCACATGCACATGAAGATAGATTCCAGAGAATTTATCGACGGGACAGCCTGCGGCTCTTGCAAGAGAACTTATCTTCTCATTTTCCATTAAGCATATTTTCCCTGTTTTTTTGGAAAGAATATCGTGTGTTAAACTCTTTCTCTTAAGTTTCTCAAGACTCCCACCCTGTGCTTTAATTATTTCTTTGAATTTTTCAAAGGCCTTTCCGGATACTAATGTTTCAGTTGCGATAATTTTTCCTTGGCCTTTTTTTGCTTTTCCAGTCATCTCCAGAATTTTTCCAGATAAGAAGATAGATTTTTTCTCTAGATCTTTTGGTCCATCTTTGTTAGGATCTAAGACGTGAATGATATCATCAAGCTCTAATGCGGGGCCGATACCATTACCGATTGGCTGGGTTCCATTGGTTAAAACACATTCAATTTTTATTTTAAAATACTTTCCCAGATAATTGAATTTTCTCTTTATTTTTAGTGCCTCTTTTTTATCCACCTTTGCTCCACGACCATATGGAATATCAATCAAGATGTATTTGCTTCCCGCAGCTAGTTTCTTGGACATTATCGAAGCTATAAGTTGCGCTGGAGGATCTATCTTAAGGGATTTTTCAATTCTTATTATTTTTGAATCTGCAGGTACCATTCCCACTGCCCCGCCCCAGACCATGCAGGCTCCGACTTTTTGAACAATTTTTTTTATCTGAGGCATTGTATATTCTACTTTCGCAATCGTTTCTATGACATCTGCAGTTCCTGCGGGACTAGTAATCGCCCTCGAAGAGGTTTTTGGAAAGATTAGTCCTGTAGCCGCGCAGATTGCTACTACCAGAGGTGTTGTTCGGTTCCCAGGAACTCCTCCGATAGAATGTTTATCGACGACAAATTTGCTTTTGAATTTCATCTGGGCGCCAGTTTTTTGGATTGCCTCTATTAGGTGAACTATTTCTTTCATAGTCATTCCGTTTTGATCCATTGACGATATGAAAAGTGCTATCTCCGAATCAGATAGTGAATTGTTTACAATATCTTTTATTATCGAATCTGTCTCTTTTGCAGAAAGAGTTTTGTTGTCCATTTTTTTCTTTATATAATCCATACTTTTCGGAGGAGACATCATATTCACTTCAACCATTTCTCCAGATTTTACTCCGAGGTGTGCCCTTAGCTCTGATGAAACTGCAACCTCATTAGGTTTGATTAGACCTTTTATGACATCAATGACTGTCGCAACTTCCTTTGAATTTCTAGAAAGAGTTTTTATTGAGATCATATCCTGTGCATGTAATCCCATCTCTTTTGCTGTTTTTTCGTTGAGCATTGCTACAGGTAAACCTGCAGACCATTTCAAAAATTTTATTTTTAATTCCATTTTCCTCTTTTTTTACTAACAAAAAGGTTTCACTTTTATATTCATTTAGGATAGGCTTGGACCAACATGTCCCCTGTAGAGTTCAAGGATTATCAAAAGATATGAAACTACAAGAGGTCCAATAATTAGCCCGAGTATTCCAAAGAAGAATAGTCCCCCAATCATTGAGATCAAAACAAGTGAGGGGCTTATATCTACTTTCCTTGATACTATTAGTGGTCGAAGAATATTATCTACGTTAGAGGCTATTATTCCTAAGAAAATCATTCCCCATGCAGAGAACAAATGCCCTGTGGCGAACAAATAGATTACGACAGGTGCCCAGACTATTAATACTCCCACCACCGGAAGAATTCCTGCAAATATAGAAATGATTGTGAATAGCAGAGCATTTGGAACTTGGAATAGAAACAATCCAATACCAACTATAAGGCCCTGCAAAATCCCGACGACAAGATGCCCGTAAAGAATTGCTGAAGTTATTCCACTAGTGTGTGCAAATAGTTTTTTTTCGACATCTTTGGAAAAAGGAAGTAGACTTCCGATGTATTCCTTTAGTTTGTCTTTATCCTTAAGGACGAAGAAAAGAGTAAAAAAGACAACGGTTAATTTAAGGAGAATGATTGGAAAATTAATTATAAAAGATGTTAAGGAATCGCTAAAATAATTTACTGTTTTTGTTATAAATGAATAGAGTGCATAGTCAATTTCTTTTGAAATGCTTTCTGAGACGAACAATTGTGGGAACACTGATTTTATAGGAGTTATGATATCTGCATTGGATGCAGCTTGGAAAATATCTGTTACCTGTATAAGCAAGAAGGGTGTTGCAAACCAAAGAGGAAGGATAATTATTACTATAAGAAAGGCCACTATAATTATTGCGGAGACATCTTTATTCTTTGTTTTTCTATAGATGGCCTCATAAATAGGCGAGAAGACGAATGCTAGAACCAGTGCCATGACAATTGGAATAATTATTGGTTTCAAAATAAGAAATGTTAAGACCACCAGCGAGGCCACAATAACCACTGTTGCTATTTTTCTAAAATTTTCATCCATATATTTTATAGCAACGAGAAATTTATAAAGGTTTGGAAGCGTCGTGTATCGGAAAGTTTTATAAGTAAATTTGGATAACAAGTTTAATGAATTTTATAAAAAAAATTGTTGATAAAAATTTTGATGAGAGTGTTCATCACCAGTTCCAGAAATTTAGTAAGGGTGAGTTTCACAATAGGGCAGTAATAGATGTGAAAAAATCTAGTAAGAAATATACAATCGCTACGAGTGCAGAGTTTGCGAATGGTCTTGTTCGAACAGTTGCAGAAATTCTCGGGGAAGGTAAGACTAATATAACTGGAGCGATTGTTTCGACTACCGACTTGAAAGGGGAGATTGAATTTAAAGAGATAAAACAATTCCAAGGCGTGAAAAAATATCTAATGGATACTGAGATGTCTGGTACTAAAATTATTTCTCTTTTAGATAAGCTCCCTAAGGCATTTTTTGCATTAAGTTTTGAGGTGGGTGATACGAAGCTGAAGATTAAACCGAAAGCACCTAAGTCTGGAAAGCCGGGCAGTAAAGGGGAAGATAGGCCGAAGGCAGACTTTTGTAAGATTGTTACAACAGACAAAGGCCTTGTGGATGATTTTCTTTTTGATGTTGGAGATTTCAGCAAAGTTAGTGTTAATCATACATTTCTTATTGAAGATATAGTGATTTCTGACGAGCTGAAGAAGACTGGAGATTTTACAAGAATGCGAGAAGAGGCGAAAAGGAAGGGCAGGATTTTGAGAATTATCTATGTTGATGGTAAGGAGAGTCAGAGTGAGTTTGAATTTGAGGCTTGAATACTGATTAAAACTTCTCCAAAATCTTTATAAACGAACTTTTTCTTGATAATTTATCCAGGGTAAGAAAATGCAATCCGCTAATATATTAGGAAATGCCATCAAAGAAATCACCGAGAAAGGGAAGCCTGCAATTTTGGCCAAGAAAAAGGTCGAGTAAACTTCTTCCTAGAGTGAACTGGATTGCGATTAAAGATGATTCTTCTAAAAATCTTAAGGGATTTATTGGTTATAAAGTAGGAATGGTTAGTGCTAATGTTAGAGACAGTACTGAGAACTCTATGACGAAAGGTAAGAGAATAACCATCCCTGTGACAATTATTGAGTGCCCAACCATGAAATTTTTCTCTGTTCGATTTTACAAAGATAAAAATATTGTAAAAGAGATTCCCATGGGAGGAATTGATAAAGAGTTGAGGAGGAAGATTAAGCTTCCGAAGAGTCCGAAGGGAAAAGTTGATGATGTTTCTCTAGAGAGTTTTGATGATGTTAGAGTTCTGTGCTATTCTCAAGTTAAGAAGACAAACATAAAGAAGACGCCAGACTTGACAGAAATTGCTTTAGGTGGCAGTTTTGATGAGAAGATTAAATTTATTAAAGAGAATGTTGGCAAGGAAATTTCTGTGTTAGATGTTTTCGAGAAAAATAATTTGGTTGATCTTAGGGGTTTGACTAAGGGTCACGGATTCTCTGGACCTGTTAAAAGATTTGGTATTCATCTTAAACAGCATAAGTCTGAGAAAGGGCGAAGAAGGCCAGGAAGCCTTGGTCCGTGGCATCCTGCAAGAGTTACATTCAGAGTTCCGATGGCAGGTCAGTTGGGAATGTTCACAAGAGTTGTTTATAATAGCAAAGTTCTGGACATAAAAAAAGCTGAAGAAGGGAACATTAAAGGAATTAAAAATTTTGGAGATGTTAAATCTGATTACATGATTGTTAAAGGTTCTGTTCAAGGGCCGGAGAAAAGACAGGTTTTGATTACCTCTCCATTGAGAGAGACTAAAAAGCAATTAAAAAAGAATTTGGAAATTATTGAGTTAAGATAAAATGAAAGCAAAAATATTCAATATTGACGGGAAGGCAGAGCGAGAGATTGAGATGCCAAAGGCGTTCTCTTCGAGGATAAGGGAAGACATTGTCCTTAAGGTTCTTGAAGCTAAGAAGAGCCAGCAGCCATATTCCCCATCCCTCACTGCAGGAAAACAGCATTCTGCATCTGGAAGAATTATTCACCAAAGAAAGGTTTGGAAAAGTGGATATGGTAGGGGTATGTCTCGTGTTCCCCGAAAAGCTCATTCTCGAAAAGGAAGTCAGTTTAACTGGGTTGGTGCAGAGGTTGCTTCAACCAGGGGTGGTAGAAGGGCACATCCTCCGAAGGTAATTGCAATGATTAACACACTAAAGATAAATAAAAAGGAGCTTGAGCAGGCTTTGATATCTGCACTGAGTGCTACTGCAAGTAAGAAAGAAATCTCAAACAGATATGAAAAGATTTCTGAGAAAGATATTTCTGCAGTTCCATTTGTTGTTGAAGCCAAGTTGACAGCTCTGAAAACTAAAGACATAATTTCAAGTTTGAAGAAGATACTCGGCGAAGAACTTTTCTCTAAAGTAGAGAAGAAGAGAGCGATTCGTTCAGGTAAGGGTAAGGTAAGAGGAAGGAAATATAAGGTTAACGCTGGATTGCTTCTTGTTACAGGAGATAAGGAAAAGGTAAAGTCTAACATAGTTGAGATTCAAACCGTTAGCAAGTTAGGTGTTTCAGATCTTGCTCGAGGGGGTCTTGGAAGAGTTACTGTTTATACTGAAGAAGCTGTTAAAGAACTGGGGGCGAAATTAAAATGAGTTTGCAATTAAGACCGGTTGTTACAGAGAAGGCTGTCATGATGATAGAGGCTCAGAATGTTTTGACATTCAAGACAGGAAAAGAGTTCAAGAAGAATGATATCAAGAAAGAAGTTGAAGAGATTTTTGGAGTCAAGGTAGAAAAGGTTAGAACTTTGACGAGAGACAACAAGAAATATGCTTATGTTAAATTAAAGAAAGGGTTCGCTGCTATCGACGTGGCGACGAAGCTTGGAGTCATGTAATGGGAAAGAGAATAATTGTTCAGGCGCGAGGAAAAGGAAGCAACACTTACAAGGTTAGAAGGAAGGCTTACAATATTAGATTGAAATATCCAAAAAAGCTTGAGGGTGAAGGGACGGTTATAAAGTTGATGGATTCTGGAGGTCACTCGGCTCCTATTGCGAAGATTGTTGGTTCAGGTGGTGTATTTCACATTCCTGCATTTAATGGCATGGTTGAAGGGCAAAAGATTAATCTCTCCCCTTCAGGAGTGGAATTGAAAGATGGAGATATTCTCAAGCTAAGAGATATTCCTGTGAAAACACAGGTTTACTGTATTGAATCTAATCCTGGAGATGGGGGTTCTTTCATAAAGAGTGGAGGAAGCTCAGGAACTGTTAGCAGAGTTGTCGGAAAAGAAGTTTATGTCATAATGCCCTCGAAGAAAGAGAAGGGATTCAATCCAAATTGCCGAGCTATCGTTGGGATTGTCGCTGGATCGGGAAGATTGGACAAACCACTTATAAAGGCGGGAAGAAGATATTACATTAAGAAGGCTAAGGGTAAACTATGGCCAAGAACTTCTGCTGTGAAGATGAATGTTGTTGACCACCCCTTCGGTTCTGGACGTGGAAAAGTCAAAAAGAGAAAAACTGCGAAGAGAAATGCACCTCCAGGGAGAAGAGTTGGTCTTATAAGACCGAAAAGAACAGGAAAGAAAAGATGATTAAAGAAACACAAATAGACGAAGGACCAAGGAAGAAAGATTTCACTTATAGAGGGAAGAATCTTGAGAAATTGCAGGGCTTGGAAGTTAGAGAACTTGCAAAAAGTCTTCGGTCTAGACAAAGAAGGACTGTCCTTAGACAATTCAGAAAAATCGAGAGTTTTGTTAGCAAAGCTAAAACCAAGATAAGTAAGAACAAGCCAATAAAGACACATCAAAGAGATTTGGTTGTTGTTCCTGCGATGGTTGGAATGAAGATTAGCGTCCATAACGGTAAGGTGTTTGTTCCAGTCGAAGTTGTTGGAGAGATGATTGGACATAAGTTTGGTGAATTCGCTCTTACAAGAGCTAGAGTCAAACATAGTAAATCTGGTGTTGGTGCAACTAAGGGAACAAAGAGCAAATCTAAGAAATAAAATGGAAACTAAAGAAAAAGCCGAGGATAAGAAAGTGACTGAGGCTGTTAAGAAGCCTGAAACAAAAGATAGCAAGGCTCCTGTGAAAGAGATTAAGAAACCTGTCTTAGAGAAACCTAAGAAGACTGTTGCCGTTGTAGAAGCTCATAATCTTCCAATCTCTACGAAACAGTCTGCTGCTATTTGCAAATTCATAAAAAGGAAAAGAGTTGGAGATGCCATCAGAGAATTGGAGAAAGTGCCCACAAAAAGAGTAGCAATCCCAATGAAGGGAGAGATTCCCCACAGGAAAGGAAAGATTATGGCAGGTAGATTTCCTAAGAATGCTTCAATTGGATTTGTGAACCTGCTTAAGAATCTTGCTGCAAATGCAGATTACAATGGTTTGACCGAGCCTGTGGTTGTTGAAGCTATTGCGAATCTTGGCTCTAGACCTTACGGTCGGTTTGGACAGGTTAGGAGAAAAAGAACGCATGTAAAAATTGTTGCAAAAGATAAGATTGGGAGCAAAAAATAATGGAAGAAAAAATAAATTTTTTCAAACATTCCAATAAGGAGGAATTTTATTGAAATGGAAGAAAGAAATGTTGTGAAGTTCAAGAAAGAAGAGTACACCATAAGAGATTACATTAGGACCTCTATTGGGAAGGGCGGAATCAGCAAAGTTAAGATAGAGTATGCTCCAGTTGGTGAGAGAATTATTATTTCGACTAGTAAGCCGGGTCTTGTTATTGGTCGAGGAGGAGAGAAGATTGACGAACTTACTAGAACACTCAAGAAAAGATTTAGTTTAGAGAATCCCCATATAGAGGTTGACGAGATAAGAGTTCCAGAATATGATGCTCAGATTATGGCAGATGACATAGCAATGAGCTTGGAGCGATTCGGTCCGTTGAGATTCAAAGTCATAGCTTATAGGACACTTCAAAAGATAATGGGGGCGGGTGCACTTGGAGCGGAGATAAGATTAAGTGGTAAACTTCCGGGTTCAAGAGCAAAGACATGGAGATTCGCTCAGGGTTATTTGAAAAAGACGGGGGATAGCGCAAAAATTGTCGATAAGGCGCAGTCAAGGGCAGAAACAAAACCTGGAACAGTTGGAGTTAAAGTTGAGATACTTTCTCCAGAAGTGAAGAATCCTTATGAGATAAAGATTAATGATGAGATGATTGAAGAAATAAGAAAGAATATCGAATGTCCTGAAGAAGAAATTAAACCAAAGAAAAAAACTAAAAAGACAAAATGAAAATAAAAACTTTAAGGGAAATGAGCAATATAGATCAAGAGAAGAAGATTAAGGAATTGAAATTAGAATTGATAAAGTCAAAAATAAATGCGTCGAAGACAGGGAGCTTGAAGACTAAAGAAATTAAGCGAACGATTGCAAAGCTCCTAACGATTAGCAAGGATAATAGTCAAAAATAACATGGAGATATGTCCAAAATGTGGCCTGCCAGATCAGGCCTGTGTGTGCGACCAAATCGTGAAGAGTTCGCAGAAGAT
>JAHJRM010000001.1 GCA_018830905.1 Nanobdellota archaeon | reverse complement strand
GTGCAATATCCAATACAGCAATCTGATATCCTTCTACCTGTTTGTTCACGGCATAACCAGACAATCTTGGGCTTACTACAAAGGCATAAGCGATTATAGCGAGAAGAGCTATAACGACTACAATCAAGACTGTAATCAGAACCTTATTTTTATCTGCTGCCATATTTATTTTATATTTTTAGACTTTAAAAACATTTTGTTTCATTAATCTATTTTGTTGTTATCTCAACGAGGGTTGTAACATCTTCAAGTGAAACATCTCCCTCAATTTTTAAGTAAGCAGAAACAACATCTCCTGCAGCAAATTCCACAGTATTCTCGGAGATGACATCATAATCATTTTGAACACCTGCCTTCTCAGCACTTAACATATTACCAAATCCTGCAGGCTTTCCGTTTATGTAGATTATAATTTCAATATTCTTACCACCTTTTAACACATCCAAGTTCGTAGACATTGCAGTAATGCTTCCATCTCTCATCATGACATACCCTTTCTCAACACTTGTTTCCACATTTGTAGCAGTCAACAAGAATACTGAATTCTGTGTCTTTCCGTCAAATCCAAAGTTCAAGAACTGCCTCTTACTCGTTGGGAACACATCATCCTGCGAATCAACAGTATCTAGCGAATACGTAACAACGTAAACAGTTTTTTCGCCATCGCCCTTATCAAAGGTCACTCCATAAATCGCAAGACCACTACCGTCGCTGATACTTCCAAGATTAACGCTCGCAGGCAAATTATCAAAATCAACAAGACTTATAGAAACAACCTCATCTGGAGTAATATCCATTTTCTCAATAAAACCATAAATATAATCATAAACCCAATCACTAATCTCTTCATCTGACTTATCCGCTAAATCGGCACTAGGATCATCCGTAACATCTCCTTCCCCCGTATCTGTAATATCTAAAGAATCCAAAACAACATCTGAAATAGTATTGTTAACCTCTGTAGAATTACTCTGCGCAGAAGCAAACAAACCAGCGGCTAAAAGCATAATCGTTACAAGAACGCCACCAACAAGCACCTTTTTCATTTGACTGACCCTCTTCAAAAAATAAGCTCAAATGCTATTTAAACGTTTTGCAAAAAACTATTGATAAAGTCTTTCCAAATCTTTCATTACAACATCTCTACCATAATTTGAAAGATGAGGATTTATTACTGCTGTAACTTGTTCTAAAGTCGGTCTAACAACGCCTTCTTGCGGAGCGTTTCGCACCTCCGGCGCTACCCCTGCTACCCCGACAAGAAGCGCACTTTTGTCGTCAAGACGACCCCAGTTAAAGGCATTAGACCAGCTACCAGCAAGCCTGTAAACATACCAAGCACGCATTGTTGGTGTATCTTGTGGTGAAAATTTATATAATCCTATTACTCTTCTGTCAAAACCTTCTAAAAATACTAAATCGCTATATTCTTTTAATAATTTAGGATCCTCTGCTAGTTCCTCAGGAACTTCATCAGGATGTCTTGCTAACATTCTCCAAATTCTGTTATTTAAAACTTCTTTTCGTTTATGGGAGTCATTATCCTCATATTTTTCTAATTCTTCTTTGCTTAGCTCTAAATCTCCAAATCCATCATAAGAATCTAAAACTAAAGCTCCATTGATTAATTTACTTGATGGAGTTATTTCTCTTAATGGTTGAGCATCTAAAGCAATTTTCGCTCTTCCATCCGGATGATAAATTATTCCATCTCCAGTATCAAACCTATTATATAACCAAGAATTTCTAACTGGTTCTGAAGCATTTTTTACTTCTAGTCTTCTTTTCATTAAACCAGTTGTAGATAAAGGAGTTCTTCCTTCAGCTATTAATTTAGGCATTTGATTTACATAAATATCTGTTCCTTCTTCAGGAAATACTTTATAATTTTGAGGAAATACTTTACTATTTTGAACAGGTTCGTTTAATTGCATTTTAAATCTCCAATAAGAAAATAAATCTTTTTTTCGCTTATAAATATTTATGTGTTCTATCGCTATAAGTAATATTGGGATATGCATAAAAACAAGCTTTTTATAGTTCTCATCTTTTTAATAAAAATGGAATCTACAATCACGCCAGAGAAAATAAAGAATTACAAAAATCTGACCACAAAAGCTCTTAGCATAGTCAAGGAGTCAATCATAAAAGGAAAAGAAGCAGAAGCAAAAGAAATTATCGACATGGTTTCAAATTATCTTTCTGACGCGAAATTCTTTGAAGAAAAACAGGACTTAGTAAATACCTTTGCAGCCCTAAATTACGCTCACGGCTGGCTCGACGCAGGCGTCCGCCTAGAAATCTTCGACGTAGATGACGACAAACTTTTTACAATTAAATAGTTATGTTTGCTACATTAGCTGGCTAAGGATAAATCTAATACAAATTATTACTTGTATGATTTTACTTAGTTAATTAAAAGCGTAGCGAGCAGTAAATATAAAAATCCCTTTTACTTAATTATATAATGAAAAAAGGGGAGTTGAGGGTTATAATGAAGTTTATTCTTGCAATACTCTTAACTATCTTAACTCATTATCTGCTAATATCTCGATTTAGTTTACATCCAACAATTCATGTTGCAATCTCTCTTTTTTTGTTTTGGATTTTTCTAGCTATAATTGCATTAATTAAAATGAAAAAGAAAAGAAAATGAAAAAAGAGGTAATAGTTATGAGTCTCGGCGGAAGCCTAATCATTCCAGAAGAAGTTGATATAAATTTTCTAAAATCATTCAAAAAAACAATTCTAAGGAACACTAAAAACCACAAGTTCGTGATAGTGTGTGGGGGAGGAAGCATCGCAAGAAAGTATATTTCTGCACTTAGAGAAGAAGGTATGGATGAAAAGCTCCAGAGTTTTTCAGGAATATCTGCAACACGAATGAACGCAAGATTTATGAATTATTTCTTCAACAAAAATCCGGAGTACGGAATTCCACACACCACCGAAGAAGTAGCATCCTATCTAAAAAAACACGACATCGTCTTCTGCGGAGCGCTCGAATACAAACCAAATCAAACGTCCGACTCAACGTCTGCCCAGCTTGCAAAAAAATTCAAAACCATTTTCATAAATCTGACTAATGTCAAGGGGCTCTATACAAAAAATCCCAAAAAGTACAAAAATGCAAAATTCATCCCAGAAATAAATTGGAAGGAATTCGACAAACTAGCCAACGCTAGCAAATATCAGCCCGGACAGCACTTCGTTCTAGACCAAACTGCATCTAAGATAATCATGAAATCCAAAATCACAACTTACATAATAGGACAAGACATGGAACAATTAGAAAACGTTCTCAAAGGAAAAAAATTTGAGGGAACTCTTGTGAATGGATAATAGATAAGTCTGCTCGCCTTCGGTTCGCTTAAATTACTTGCTCACTGAAGTTCGCAATTAATCAAAATAATAATAAATCCAACATGAACTTGCATGATTTCACCTTGTTATTTCTTAACTAAATTGCCGAGCTATGCGAGGCAGTAATCTTATAAAATAGATTTTCCTTCTTTTTATATGCAACAAATAATCATTTCTGAAACAGATTTCCAGAAAGCCAGGAAACTAATAAAGGAAAATAAAGGAAAAGAAATAGTCTTCTCAAGCTCTGACGACGAACTCAACAGAAAAATCCTTGAAAAAGAAAATATAGACATATTACTCCTAGTACTCTCGAATAGAAAAGACCGAATGAAACAGCGTGACTCTGGATTCAATCATGTCTTGGCGAAAATAGCAAAATCAAAAAAAGTTACAATTGGAATAAATCTTGACGAAATATTAAAGGCAGAAAAAAGCGATAAAGTAGAAATCCTAGCACGAGTAAGACAAAATATAAAACTATGCAACAAGAATAAACTCAAAATGGAATTCCTCTCTCAAAAAAACGAAAAAGACAAACACGACCTAAAATCCCTCGGTCTTTCACTAGGGATGCCTACATGGATGACTAAAGAAATCATAAACTGTTAAGCAAAACCCTTTTAATCTCTAGAGTTCTACTAATAAAATGCCCAAGAATATTGAAAAAGTTCTCGAGTCGCTGAGCCCTAACGAAAGAAAGGTTCTCTCAAACATTGAAGAGAAAAACCTTGTCGACATATGCAAGAAATCTAATCTAGACAAAGTCTCAGTAATTCGTTCGCTTGAATACTTGAAAAATAAAGGAATAATCAACCTTTCTAACGAAAAAAAGAAGATAGTCTCGGTAGGAATTAACGGTGTACTCTATCTCAAAAAAGGCCTTCCAGAGAGAAGACTTCTAAATCTCTTAAACGAAAAAAGAATTATTAATTTCCAAAGTGCAGCGAAAGATTCTGGGCTGTCGGAAGAGGAATTCAAAGCATCTCTGGGAGTTCTGAAAAGAAAAGAATTAATCGAATTAAAGAGTGAGAAAATAATTTTCAGTGGAGATAAGATAGAAATTACAAAGAAAAGCTCTGAAGAAATATTCCTCGAGTCTCTTCCTCTTGAACATGACAAACTTACTGAAGAACAAAAACAGACGCTAATTTCCATGGAAAGAAGAAAGGATCTTGTCAGAACAGAAGAAGAAAAAACAACTGAGATAGAAATTACTGAATTTGGGAAAAGCATAGTTAAATCAAATTTCAAGGGAAAAAATCTCATAGAACACATAACTCCAGATTTACTCAAAAACGAATCCCTTCTAAAAGGGAGAAAATTCAGAAGGTACGACGTAACTCTTCCAATTTCAAAAATCCATGGGGGAAAGAAGCACTTCGTCACACAAGTCAATGAATATATAAGAGATGTCTGGTCTCAGATGGGCTTCACAGAAATGTCTGGCGAAATGGTTCAAAGCTCCTTCTGGAATTTCGATGCGCTTTTCACAGCACAAGATCACCCTGTCCGAGAGATGCAAGACACATTCTTCCTCAATAAAAAAACAGGTCTGCCTGAAAAAGAAATCCTTGGGAAAGTGAAAGGGAGTCATGAGTCTGGAGTTGCTGGAAGCAAAGGCTGGGGTTATTCTTGGAACGAAGAAGAAGCAAAAAGACTCGTCCTAAGAACTCACACGACTTGTCTCTCCGCACGAACTCTAGCACAAATCGACACAAAAAAACTACCTCAAAAATTCTTCTCCGTCGGAAAATGTTTCCGGAACGAAACTGTCGATTGGTCGCACGGATTCGAATTCAACCAGACTGAAGGAATAGTCGTAGATAGAAACGTAAACTTCCGTCACCTCCTAGGATATTTAAAACAATTCTACAAAAAGATGGGATTCGAAAAAATACGTTTCCGTCCAGCATATTTCCCTTACACCGAACCTAGTGTAGAGATAGATGTCTGGAATGAAGAGAGGGATGTATGGTTAGAACTCGGCGGAGCCGGAATTTTTAGACCAGAAGTCACCATCCCTCTACTTGGAGAAGAGATTCCTGTATTGGCATGGGGCCCTGGATCAGATAGAATCCTCATGGATTATTACGGAATAAAAGATCTCAGAGAACTCTACAAGAATGATTTAACTAAACTAAGAAGAATGAAATTCTGGATGAAATGAAACTAAAAGATATACTATTTTGGATATTAATCATTTTACTAATCGGAGTGGGCATATACGCCC
>JAHJRM010000020.1 GCA_018830905.1 Nanobdellota archaeon | reverse complement strand
TCCTGATAATCAACATAATTCTTCATTGAATCATTCACAACAGCAATGTAATTTACAAGCGAACCGTTTTGAACTGCAATATAACCCAAAAGATAATTCCTCAAAGAATCATTCTGCACTCCAACATAATCCACGATGTAATTGTTTACTGATAAGTTATTCTGAGCGATGTAATTATTAACAGATTGATTAAATGCAACATCTTGACCATCAACATAATTCACAACCGAAACATTGTTCTCTGCAATGTAATTTACAACAGATTCATTATTCACACTTATCTTTGTATCAATCGTATTATTCAACGCAGACTCAGAAAAATCCAACTGCGTCCCATTAAAGCTAAGATAGTTCTGACTTGACTCTCCAATTATCCAGTTAAATATTCCTCTAAACCAAGAAGCAGTTACATTTCCTGTAACAGAAACATCTCCTCCAGAAACCACATCTCCAGAAACATTCACATAACCGCTTGATTCAACGTCCTGAACAAATAAACTCGTAATTCTATTAGTCAAACTTCCAAGAAAACTAAAGAACCCCGAACTGGCACTAACATTATAATCTCCCAAAGTTAAGTTTGAATCAATAACGACCTCACTCAGATTAATCCTCTGTGTCTTGAAAGAGTACGGAACCGTAGCCAACTGGAACACGTCCTTCAAGGTCCCATCCCTATAATAACACATATAGTATTGTTTATCAAAATCCAACTGACTAAGATTTCCACCACCAGAACCAACAGTCGGTAAATACGCAGAAGTAATTCCTCTTACATCTGTTGTAACAGTTTGCGTATCATTATAAACAGGATTTAAACAACTTGAACTAGAACTTTCTGTTATATTAAAATTAAAAACATAAGAAACAGGTCCAGGGATCACGCTCCCATTAGCCCACGTTGTCTGAATGTTCAAAGAAATTGTATCATTTATTGGCGCAGCAGAAACAAAACCAACTACCCAAATCATAAAAGCTACGAATAATAAAAATCTAATTCTCATTCACACCCCCGAAAAGCTTAAATATCTCTTTGTTTATCATACAATGTTAATGCTCGGTATGGTCTTCGGACAATGCCGAGCTCTCCTTTTCATTTGATTCTGAAATTTTATCAACAATCTTGTCAAGCTTAACAGTAAAATCACAGGCTCGCCTCAGATTATAAGAAGAAGTTTTAACAAAATACGCATTACCCACTTTTTTATGGTATTTCTCCTTTACAATTTTTATAGAATCAATAAAATCCTCATCGCCACTAATAAGAATCACAGTATCATATTCATTATTAACAGCACCCATGATAAGAGCATTAGAAAGTTTAATATCATCTCCTTTTACAAGGTAAACCCCTTTTCCATCGACAGTTAATTTCTTTAGGTTACATAAAAAAACCCTAAATCCCGGAATGCCCTCCAAAATTTTCAGAAATCTCTGATGAGCCCAATATTTTTCTTTATCAGCATTAATATCCAAAGGAGCGACATAATAATTAACACTCACAAGTTTCCTACTTCCAATTAGTTCTTTAATCAATTTCTCAAAATTAACTTTTATTCCAACCTTAGAAGTACTATGGTAAAAATTGCTTCCATCAATTAAAATAAGTATTCTTTCACTCATTCACGCCCCCTTTAAATTTATAAATTCTGTAAATCGGCATTTTCTTGTTCGTCCGCTTTTCTTCAGGAATTTTTCTAAAAACAAAAACATCCTTCCCAATCACGTGCCTGAATCCATCGCCAGTTTTTTCTAGCTCAGAAAAACAAACATCTGTCCATTCCCCGTTAATCTGAACACTTAATTTTTCTGCAGATTTTTTGTCAAACCATGCTGCCCCGACTTCTTCCTCTTTCTCAGGAAAATTTCTATCTGATAAATTCACACTTGCCTGCTTGTTCACGATTGATAATGCCCTATTCATGAGTTCTTCTCCGGCTTTCTCAGGATTCTCTTTTAAGTCAATCTCTGCTGTCAAACTTGCCTGATAAGAATCGTAGTTTCTCGTTATCTTTACACCTGCCTGAACTTCTTTAATTTTCATTCGCACCTCCAAAAAAACACCCAAGAAATAGAAAAACAATTAAGCAACTCTCAAAAGATTCAAAACTAAAATCAGTTCTGGTTACCATCGCCTCTTTTTCTCTGCTAATTAGACGTTTTTCCTTTTTATAAAGTTTACTTACGCGTAGGGAAAAACTTTTTTACCGTCGGAGAAACAAAAAAAGTTTTTTACCGTACTTCAAAATAGTAAGGTAACAGAATGGAAAACAAAAACCCACAAATTTTGCATCAAAATCCGCAAGAAAAAGATAGAAATAACCACACTAAATAAATAAAAGCTACTCGCTCGCATCGCCCAGAAAATTAACAAGAACCCAACTTGATTTTACCATATTACTTTGGATGGGCGGGGTGGGACT
>JAHJRM010000019.1 GCA_018830905.1 Nanobdellota archaeon | reverse complement strand
TTCAAACATTTTTTTAGATATAATGATCTCTAAGAATGTTAGTTATGCGAACATTACCATTGAAGAGATTGAGGACATTCCTCTAGAATCAAAGAAACCTCTGAGAAGCCCGATAGACTTAACCGTGGATGATAATACGAGAGAGCTTCTGAACTCGACTAAACTAAAGATTTACTACACTGATGAAGATATCTCTTTGGGAAATCTTGATGAGTCCACGTTAAAATTTTATTATTATAATGAGTCATCTCTGATATGGGAGGGGATAGATTCAACAGTTAATGTGGATGGTAATTATATCGAGGTCACGTTGCCACACTTAAGTATTTATGGAGTTTTCGGGGAAGAGAGAATCACTCCTTCTCAAGAAGATTCTTCATCTGGAGGTTCTGGTTGGGTTGCAAAGAAAAGTGGT
This sequence comes from Nanobdellota archaeon, assembly GCA_018830905.1. GTDB lineage: Archaea > Nanobdellota > Nanobdellia > Pacearchaeales > GW2011-AR1 > ASMP01. Next base: position 1,727 of record JAHJRM010000019.1, on the reverse strand, counting down.
GGAAGTTCTGCACAACCACCTGTGCAAGAGGCAGAGGGCGTCCAAGAGCCTTTTCTAGAGACTCTTTTGAGTAATGAATCTATTGCTCCTGAAGAAGAGCGAGAAGGACTAACAGGGTTCCCTGTTTTTGATAGAGTGGTGAACACATTGAACAACAGAAATATTCAGATTATACTAATAGGGATACTCGCAATCACTGGTTTTGTTCTTTATACGACGTTAAAGAGGCATCAAAAGAAGCTTAGGAAGATTGTGACCGAAGGGCTTAAAAACTGAGAATTTATCTATTTTTGTAAGTCGGAGGGTTAACTTCGGGATTCGGCTCTTAAGTGAGTAGATGTCGCAAAAATCGATATCGAATTCTGTGGAAGGTCCGGCCACCATGAGCGATTTCGTGGTAGAGAGTATTTGTCTTAAAGATAACTCGTGCGAGGTCGCGAAATATTAGATTGTCTCTTGAAAGAGAGATCCTCGTGAGGGGAAGCTCCAGAAAAGAAACGACACAGCTTTCGCCAAGTTATGAAACTTGCGTGGAACTTTGAAGCGAAAGATTTGATGAAACGGCTGTCTCAATCGGTGCAAGGCTTCGTGCCGCATAGTTGAATGTTAACACGTTCGATTCTTCCGCAAGGACGACGAACGACAGAAGCTGGCCTAGCTCCGACTTACAAACGCTTTAATAAACAAAAATTAAACTTGTTCAGCTATTCTATTAAAAGGAGCATCAGAAGGGAGATTAATTACTCCATGATAAAGTTTAGAATAAGCAGGATGTCCTTCTTTCAAATCTTCCATAAAATCAGGAAATTTATCTTCTTCTAAACGTCGGAAGCAATAACCTTCGGGATTTATTTGAGATTTATGTGGATTTTCAGCATAAGGAATTTTTAAATGATATTCATCGTCCAAGAATCCTCTTCCCCTTGTAACAACCGCTTCAATCATTTTCTGTAATGGAAGAGAAACACAAAAAAAACACCGTGTACATCTTGGAAGATATCTCCTAAAGAAGATGCTCCAACTTTTGTTCCTGCAGGAATTATTGCCATAGGTATTCATATTAGAATGATTTAAAAGAATTTGTATCCTGTAGGCTTTATGAGAAAAGAGTATTGGGTGCTTTTGCCCGTTTTGGTTATGTTCCTGGTTGTAATTTTTCTTATAGGAAATCACCCGCAGTTGGGAAGCATGTGTATCATTGGTAAAACTTGTTTTAACGTCGAGCTTGTGAGTACTTCTGAAGATAGAGAACTTGGTTTGGGTGGTAGGGAGTCTTTGAATTCAGATGAAGGTATGTTTTTTGTTTTTCCTCTTAATGATTATTATGGATTTTGGATGAAAGATATGTTATTCCCTATTGATTTAATTTGGATAAATGGTGAGGGAAAAATTGTTGGAATTGAAAAAAATATGCAACCTTGTGGTGAGTCTTGTGAAGTTTTCTATCCGGACGTGGAAGTTAAATATGTTCTTGAAATAAATTCAGGTATGGCTGATATTCATGGTTTGGTAAATGGAGATATTTTCCAATAGTAAAAGGGTTTCTTTTTAGAAACGGGTTTTTCTTTGTAAAGAAAAACTACGCTGGTAAAGAAACTCAAGATGGTACCATGGTAGAAAAACTAAACTAGTTCGCTAATGCTCAATAGTAAAAGATTTAAAAGATAAGAATATCCGTTAGTTATAAGGGACTATAGTTCAATCGTATGGGGAACGCTGTTCCCCCT
>JAHJRM010000096.1 GCA_018830905.1 Nanobdellota archaeon | reverse complement strand
ATCCCTCAACAAAAATGCCAACAACTCCGATTTCTCTCCACAAATTCCTGCGTAATCATAAAGAACCTCATAAGGATACCTAGAGTGATCCACTTCTGATCCTGCAAAAGTGAAAGTCTCGTTAGAATGAGAATAAGGTATATTTTGCACAATACTTACAGCTATACGCGCCTGATCCACCTTATTATTCGGCGCGAGATTTTGAATCTCCTTAACAAGTGGCCTTATCAAAGACTCCTGAATCTCATCATCAAGACTCCTAACATTAAAATCAGATCGCGACTTAATTTCAGAACCTTCATAAGAAATCACCCGAGAAATATCCCTAGCATAATCACTACCACCCTCATAAACAGAAAAACTTATATCACGAGTTACTCCTTCAAAAAAATAATCTAAAACTAAATCTCTAACACCAGTATGATATTCCGAACTGCAAGCCTCTCCGAGTTTCTTCAAACCATCAGGACAACCACAAAAAGAAGCTCTCTCAACCAAAGTACCATCAGAACAATAATAAGATTTATCTAAAGAACACTTTCCGTAAAAAGTTCCATCACCACAAGTAGGAACTGCCTCATATCTCTCCTCTGAAAAAGCAAAAGATGCTGCAAGAAGCGTCAAGATAAGAATCGAAACGAAAAAAATCAGCACATAAAGAGTCTTAACGCTTTTGATAAACGCAATAAATTTCTGAAACCTCCCTGGGCTAGAACCACTATTAAGCGAAACTTGAACTTTTTCTTTATTCCTTTTTAGAAAATCCTCTTTTCCCATGTTGTTCCTCTAAAAACTAATCCAAATATAAAAACCTAACTATCACTCAAGATAAATACCTGGCTTCCCAGGCTTCGCCTTTCCAGATTTATTATTAGGATCATATTTCTTCTTATCATTAACAGCATAGATTTTAACAGAAAGACCAGTCTTTTTTTCAAGCATTGAAGAATTCTCCAGATATCCGTCGAGCTCTCCAGGAATCACATAAACATAAAGAGCCTTAGCTGAACCTCCTTTCTCATTTAGAATACGAGAAATATTACTGACATCCTCAATAAGTTTTCCAATCTCAGCCTCCTTCTTATCTAAAGAAGAATCAATTTTTGAATCATCTGCCTTCGGCCAGCTTGCAAAGCTAACAAATCCTTTCCCTCCAAGAAGTTTCCATAACTCTTCGGCAACAAAAGGACAATAAACGCTAAGCATAACAACAAATTTCCTTGCAGACTCTTTATCTATACCTCTCTCAGAAAAATAATCAAACAATTGTCTAATCTTAATCACAGCAAGGTTGTGTTTAAAATTCTGAATATCTTTCTCAACAAGAAGAATCGTCTTATTCAACTTACTCAAGACAGCCTTATCCTCTTTAAAAGAATTAATGCCTGAAAAATATTCATAAACTTTCGAAACAAATTTATGGCTTCCAAAAATAATCTTCTCATCCCAAGAAGTATCATTATCTGGAGATGCCGTACTAACCAATGCTAACCTCAAAGAATCTGCCCCATATTTCTCAATCATATCTAAAGGCTCAACAACATTCCCCTTAGATTTTGACATCTTCTCACCATCCGCCCCGTGAACAATTCCATTTGTAAAATATCTCAAAGCAGGCTCATCAAAACTAAACAATCCCAAATCTCTCAGGAACTTTGTATAAAACCGAATATAAATAAGATGCGCTGTAATATGCTCGGGCCCACCAATATACTGATCAATAGGACACCAGTAATCAACTTTTTTAGAATCAAAGATTTTCTTCTCATTCTTAGAATCTGCATACCTCAAAAAATACCACGAAGAATTCGCAAAAGTATCCATTGTATCTGTCTCTCTCCTAGCCTTCCCACCACACTTAAAACATTTTGTATTCAACCATTTCTCATTTGTCAAAAGTGGATTCCCCTTACCAAACTTAACAACAGAAGGCAATTCAACAGGAAGCTCACTCTCTGGAACGGGAACAATCCCACAATCATCACAATAAACAACAGGAATGGGAGTGCCCCAATATCTCTGCCGTGAAATCAACCAATCTCTTAATCTAAACTGAATAGATTTCTTACCCAACTTTTTCTTCTCAAGATAACTAATAATTTTGCCAATCGCGTTTCTGTTTTCAATTCCATCAAAATCTCCAGAATTAACCAAAGTCCCATCGCCAGTATAAGCCTCAGGAATCTGTCCATTTCTCTCATAGATTTCATAATCTTTAGGTTCAACAACAACCTTTATCGGAATACCATACTTCTCTGCAAAATCAAAATCCCGTTTATCATGAGCAGGCACAGCCATGACCATCCCAGAACCATAATCTGCTACAACAAAATTACCTGCATAAATGGGAACTTTCTTTTTAGTGAATGGGTTCGTCGCATAACTTCCTGTAAAAACCCCTTCCTTATCAAGGTCACCCTCTCCGCCGAGAGTCTTCATAGAAACGCTTTTTATCTTCTTAAGAAACTTATCAACATCTTTCTTTTGTTCATCTGTAACAAGCTCTCCAAGCCTCTCGTGCTGTGCAGACACCACCATAAAAGTAACCCCATAGATTGTATCAGGTCTTGTAGTAAAAATCGACCACTTTCCCCCATTGACCTCAAAATCTATCTCAGCACCTTGAGACTTGCCAATCCAGTTCCTCTGTAACTTCTTCGCTCTGTCCGACCAATCAAGTTCATTAAGGCCCTCTAAAAGCTCATCAGCATAATCCGAAATTTTAAGGAACCACTGCTCAAGATGTTTAATCTCAACACCTGTATCCTCATGCCTCCAACATTTACCATCCACAACCTGCTCATTCGCAAGAACAGTCTCACACTTCGGACAATAATTTACTGGCGCCCGTTTCCTATACGCAACACCCTTCTCCAACATCTTAAGAAAAATCCACTGATCCCACCGATAAAAACCAGAATCAGAAGTGTTCACAACCCTACTCCAATCATAACTCCACCCCATTGCCTTCTGCTGCTTCATGAAATTAGAAATAGATTTTTCAGTGTATTTTTTAGGAGGTATTCCTGCTTTTATCGCAGCATTTTCCGCGGGCAAACCCAACGCATCATAGCCCATCGGATAAAGAACGTTAAATCCTTTCAATCGCTTAAACCTAGCAAAAATATCTCCCAATGAAAAAACAAATGCGTGCCCCATATGCAATCCTGCACCAGAAGGATAAGGAAACATATCTAAAGCATAAAACTTCTTTTTCTTCTTATCTTCTTTGGCCTCAAAAATCTTTCCCATCTCCCACTTCTTCTGCCAATTCTTCTCAATAGATCTAAAATTATAATCGCCCTTAGTCATAAAAGAAATAACCCTTAGCAACTTTTAAATATTATCATAAGCTTATGGATTCATAAAATGAATAAAATAGAAGCCCATCTTACTGGTGGAAGCATCTCAAGCAATTTTGCAGAAGCGTTCTCCTTACATAAAAAAAGTAGCTTCGGAGAACCTATAGGAGAAAAAGTACAATACTCTTTCTCAGAAGCTCTCTATCTAGTTGAAGCAAAAAGAATAGAAGTCTTCCAAAAAAAGGACAAATTAACATTTAAAGAACTCTTCTCAAAATTACAAAAGCTAGATAAAAGAATCGGGATAAAATATCCTGTATTCAGAAGCTTGAGAGAAAGAGGATATGTTGTAAAAACCGCCCTAAAATTCGGCGCAGATTTCAGAGTTTACGACAAAGGTTCAAAGCCAGGAAAAAAGCACGCCAAGTGGGTTACGTTTTGCGATCGTGAATCAAAATCTTTCACATGGCACGATTTCTCTGCGAAAAACAGAGTCGCACACAGCACAAAAAAAAATCTCCTCTTAGCAATCGTCGATGACGAAGAAGACGTTAGTTACTATGAGGTCAGCTGGGTAAAACCTTAGAATCTAAAGCAAGAAAATTTATAAGACACTCCTCTTTAATTCATTAATGCCCGCACAAGATACATCTGCAATAAAAGAGAAAATAGTCTCTATTATACGACTTAAAGGTCCAAGCATTCCGGTCAGTATTGCAAAAGAAATAGGACTAGACATATTATTCACATCAGCATTTCTTTCAGAACTCGTATCTGAAAAAAGAATCAAAATGAGCCATATGAGAATCGGAAGCTCACCATTATACCTGATTCAAGGCCAAGAAAAAATGATAGGGAATTTTTCCCAACACCTAAAAAGCAAAGAAAAAGAAGCATTCAATATTTTGAAAGAAAAAGGCATCTTAAAGGATAAAGAACAAAACCCTCCCTTAAGAGTTGCATTAAGGGAAATAAGAGACTTCGCAATCCCCTTTAGAGAACCTAAATCAGAAGAAATATATTGGAGATTCATTACACACAATCTCAAAGAAATTGAAAGAAAAGAGACTGGAAAACATGTTGAAGAAGAAACAAAAAAATCAGAACCACTACAAGAAAAATCTCAAGAAATAAAAGAACCAGAAAAAAAAGTAGAAAGGAATAAAGAAAACGATTTAGGGATATTTGACAAATCAAAGAAACCAAAGAAAAAGAAACAATTAAAGAAAAAAGCAAGCTCCCAAAAAGAAAATATATTCTTTAATAAAGTAAAAGTCTATCTAAATGAAAAATCAATAGAACTCTCAGATATACTTACCGTAAATAAAAATGAAATTATTCTCAAGGTCAAAGGGAACAACACCGAACAAATCCTTATTGCATATAATAAAAAAAGACTCAATGAAAACGATATAATTAAAGCATCAAAAAAAGCAAGAGAATTTGGTCTTAGATATATTGTAATAAGCAATGGAGGAATTCTCAAAAAGACGGAGGAACTAATCTCTGCCATAAAAAACCTGCAAGCAACAGGAGAACTAAGAGATAATAACGTTTAAAAACCCAAAACGCCGTCTTCTAGTATGGGAAAAATTAAGTCAAAATTAATTAAGAGAACCGCGAAAGAACTAATCAAGAGAGGCGTGAAGTTCAAGGACAACTTTGAAGATAACAAAAGAATCCTCGGTAAAACCATGCCTAGCAAAAAAATAAGAAACCAAATTGCCGGATTCGTAGCAAAGCAAGAACAACAAGAAGACGACTAACGTTTTTTACTTTTATCCAATATTTTCTTTATCTCCCTCACATCTTTCCCAATTTTTTTAATCTCTTTATTCTTTTTCAGATTAAGAATGAAATTAATTATGGCCAAACCAACATAAATTACAACTATTCCACCAATCGCCTGAACAAACCAGTTCACAGAACCTATTGGCGTATTCAGCGTATTCGATACAGCATTTACAAAAGAACTTTCAACCATTTTGTCACCTTAAGACTTTTAAACCATATCCATTTATTAATTTAACTGGCTGCATAGTTCAGCGGCAGAACGCCTGTCTCATGAGCAGGAGGTCCCAGGTTCAATTCCTGGTGCAGCCATAATATAATTCTAAAGAAAAAGACAATCAATAAAAATAAACAGAGTGATAAAAAAAAGGAAAAAAATAAAATATTGCTAACTATCTTCTCTTTTTCTTCTTAACAGCTTTTTTCGTCTTCTTCTTCACAGCAGTTCTCTTCTTCTTCCTAACTACGGTCTTTCTCTTAGCCGCAGGTTTCCTTACCGCCTTCCTCTTTGCTGGTTTTTTAGCTGCTCTTTTTGTAGTGGCTTTTTTCTTCATTTTTCACCTCTATTTTTTAATTAATTATAACAAGATATAGATGTTTAAAAAGTTTTGTCTTCCTTCAAAAATAAAAAGAACTCTTCAAATAACAAAATACCGACGACAAACAGCGATTAAATGAGTTTTCCTGCAGACTCAAATTCAATTTCACCCTCAATAAGTTTCCTCAGAATATTTTTTAATTCGACTATCTTAACACGAATTTGTTTCTTTGAATCCCTATCTCTGATTGTCACATCGTTTCCCTTAATACTCTCTTCATCAACAGTTATACAAAAAGGAGTTCCACCCTCATCATTCCTCGAATATCTTCTTCCAATACTTCCCGACCTATCATAAACAATATTCCATTCTTTTCTTAAATCTCCATAGATGTTCTCACAAATTTTTTCAAACTCTTTACTTTTAACAATCGGAAAAACCGCTGCCTTCACAGGAGCAAGTTTGGGATTCAAACGCAAAATAGTATTCTCTCGCCCTGAATCATACAAATAAGAATCAAACATAAAAACAAGGAACGCTCTCTCAACGCCTAAGCTAGGCTCACAGACAACTTCTGGAAGAATCCTCTGCTTAGAATCCTCATCAAAGATCTTCAAATCCTTCCCAGAATGTTTTTCATGCTGGCTTAAATCATAAGATCCCCTATCTGCAATTCCCTGTAACTCTTTCCATCCAAAAGGAAAATGGTACTCTAAATCCCAGGTGTCTGAAGAGTAATGAGAAAGCTCCTCTTTAGAATGCTGTCTCGCCCTGAAATTATCAGGATTAGCTCCAAGATTCTTAAACCAAGAAAACTCCGTCGCAAGCCAATACGCATGCCAGTCCTTCTTAATTATTCTCTTCTTCAAAGCATCTTTTATTTTCATTTTTTCAGGCTCAGAACCATTCTTCTGCATCTCTTCCGAATAAATAAGAATCTCTGACTTAGGAATCTTGTAAGGGCAAGAGTTTTGATTTGGATTAATAAAATACTCAATTTCCATCTGCTCAAACTCCCTGTTCCTAAAAATAAAATCTCGAGGGGCAATCTCATTCCTAAACGCCTTTCCAATCTGCGCAATCCCGCACGGAAGTTTCATTCGTGCATTCTCATAAACTGATTTAAAATTAGCAAAGATCAATTGTGCAGTCTCAGGTCTTAAATAAGCCTTAACAGAATCAGAAACAATCGGACCAACAGTAGTCATAAACATTGGATTGAATTCCCCTTTCCCTTCAAACTCCTCACCACATTTCTCACAGTTAACTTTCCCAAGCTCATGTTTATCCACCTTAGATTTGTTGCCACACTTTTTACAAACAACGGCCACGTCGACAAAACCACTAACATGACCAGATGCCTCCCAAACTTTCGGATTTGTGATAATGCTCCCATCAATACCTTCCATATCTTCCCTATTCCAAACATGAAATTTCCACCACTCTTTTTTGATATTATTTTTTAGTTCAACACCCAAAGGTCCAAAGTCCCAGAATCCTGCAAGCCCACCATAAATTTCTCCAGAGGGATAAACAAAACCTTTCCTCTTACAAAAAATCGCCATCTCCTCGACGGAAATTTTCTTCTGCTCAACAATTCTTTCGCCCTCATCCATAATCTTATCTTTAACTTCGCTCTTTTTTAATTTATCCATAAATTCTTTCGCCCGCTTATTCGCTCCCACTTTCGTCTTCCCAAGATAAGCCAAAGTCTTCGTCTTAACTTTACCATCAACCCTCTTATTCTCATTTAAGTAATAATATTCCCTTCCATGAATCTTCTTCTTAACAATAAAAACCATACCTTACCCACTACATAAAACTACTTAAATGTTTTGTAGGCACTACTACATAAAGTTATTAAAATAAAAAAACTAAGAAAGATTATGAAAAAGATACTCACTTCCACATTAATCCTATTAATAATAATCTCTCTAAATTTCTTATCTGCTTTTGATGTTATCTCTCAATACAATAAAGAAAATCCATTAGAACTAGCACCCGGAGAAGTAAAAGAAATTCAATTAATTCTCAAAAATACTGGAGAAGATAAAAATATAACTCTAACCGCAACAGTCTTGGGAACAGGAGCTAGCATCCTTGGTGATGCCATATATCCTATCAGCCCCGGAACAGAAATTCCAATAAGTTTAGAAGTTTCCGCTCCAGAAAATGCTAGCGTCGGTAAAGAATACGAAATAGACATTTCATTCAATGAAGTTAAAACGAAAGAGGGAGGAATCCTTAGCATCACAAGTTTAGTCACAACAAAACTCCCTGTAAAAATAGTAGACAAAACAAGAGCTGAAGATACTCCGATAGGTCTAACAAGCCTGTTAATTCTTGGCGTAATAGGAATAGCAATAATTATCAAAATTTTTCTAACAGGAAAAGAAGATAAAGTTAAAAAGAAAAAATCTATTTAGTCGTCCTTATTTTTCTAACGATAAAGAACGCTGCAACAAGAACGGCTAAGACTACTATAAACACTACGAATGTTCCCGTTCCAAATCCTCCGAAGATTGCGAAACCACCGATAACAGCACCAATTGTAACAGGCTCTATGACAGAACCAGAGTAAATCTCAGAATTAAGGTCTACTACAAGCGAAGCATCTTCTCCAAGAACTTTAGAGGGATCAATAGAAACAACTACTTCGAAATTCCCCTCAAAGTTTGCTGCAATCAATCGAATATCCTTAATCTCCGCGACAGATTCATCTTCAGCATTAAGAAGGGAAAAGCCAAGGCTAACATTCTGCTCAGTTCCAGAAAGCTCTTTTAAGAAATATGTGATTTTAATTTCATCATCATTAATCTTCTCAACGGAAACAACACTAAACTCAATTTTCTTATCCTCAACAACAAAGGTAAAGTCCTTGGAGGAACTAGTTCCAGAACACTGAACAGATACACCAAATTCGTAAGAACCTTCAGCTACATCCTCAGGAACACTAATGCTTCCACGGAAGATCGATTCCTCGGCAGGATTAATATTATTTGAAGCCTCTTCGAAAGAGACCCTTTCAGAATTATTTCCAGAAACTGAAGGACTACATTGGAACATGAACCCTTCGCCATCATTCTTAACAGTCAAAGAAAAACCAATTACCTCTCCAGAACCCAACTTCAAATCATTAAGCTCCCCAAGAACAAGTGAACTGAAAGACTCTTGCATCTCAGGAATTATCTGATTTATCACCGCAACATCATCCTCAGGAGATTCAGTTGTTGTAGTCTCCTCTTCTTCATTTTCGCTGTTAGGATCTGTAGAGGTATGACAACTAAGATTATACCAATAACCACTAGCATCAGTACAACTAGTCTCATCTCCACATAACTCCAGGTGATCTACACCGCAAGCAGGTAATGCAATTATGAAAGAAACGCTAGTGGAATTCAAATTACCAAGAGTGTCATTCGCCCACGCAAAAAGCGTATGTGAGCCCTCTCCAAATTCGATATCAGCCACAGATGCATATGTAACGTTACTCCCATTCCAATTATACCAAATCGTGTCAAGATTATCTCCACTCACAGAAATATCTAACATCTGAGTCACTTCGCTAGAATTTTCTTCAAGAGGAGAATTTATTGTTACAACAAGAACCGTACTTTCCACCGAATATTGAATAGAAACACTTGTCAGTTCACTCACGTTAGTATTAAACAAAATCTTATACTGGAAATACTCCCCAGTAAGACCAATTTCGTTTATGTCAGCACTAGCAAAACTAGCATCAGAACAATCAGACTCTGAACAAGCTGTTGCCTCAAAAGAAAGATCACCACTACCAACATAAGTTAAATTATCCCAATTAACAAAAACCCCGTCGCCAAACACACCAGAAATATATTCTCCAGAGGTCTGATTCATTTCAACGATAATAGCTGATCCACTCCAAGAAAGATTAACCCACGAAGAACCAGTCATATTAAATCCATCAATATCTCCCTGCTCAAAAACAGAAAATCCTGTCAGGCCGATGCCCGAAAATTGAAACACTGCAACGACGGCAAGTGCAACAACAGCAACGACAAAATAAAAAAGTGATTTGTTCATTTCCATGATACTATCATCCCTCGATTTAATTAACCAAGAACTTGTGTTTTAAAAACTTTTTGAAAGCATTAGCCTTAAGCGCTAACTTAAAGGAGGGGTTGATAAGGGGAACCTTCGGTTCCCTTTATAAAGCGAGGAGTGGGATTCGAACCCACGAAATACCCGGGTTGCAGCCGAGCGCGTTAACCACTTCGCCATCCCCGCATAAAGGAAACCAAGGTTGTCCCTTATCAATCTTTCCTTCAAACTAGACTCAAGACTGATATGCCCCCGACAGGATTCGAACCTGCGACCTACTGCTTTCTTCTTGAAAGCGGTACCTTACAGGCACCTACTGTTCACTTCGTTCGCAAAGTGTTTATGCTCCCTAACGGAAACATGCCTTAGAAGGCAGTCGCTCTATCCAGGCTGAGCTACAGGGGCTTCAGCATTTCCTGTAGCGTCCTAATCAGTTTAAACAAATTCAAACCGGAAGGTTATGCGAAGGAAACTTCGTTTCCTCGCTGAGCTACAGGGGCTT
>JAHJRM010000018.1 GCA_018830905.1 Nanobdellota archaeon | reverse complement strand
TTGCAAAACTCATTACAAATATAGCCAAAACTCCGAAGGCAAGAAGCCTTGTTGAACTGTTGAATGTTTTTGGATTCATTTTCTTATGTCATTTTTGAGTTACTAACAGTTTATAAAGATTTATGTTGTCGAAAATATGGGTTTTAGAAGAGATTTTAAGCTATGGGAAAATTTATATAACTAAATAACTTTATTTTGTCGTCAATAAAATTGAAAAATTAAAATGGTTATGAGATCACAGGAGAACTCTATTGGGGCATGGGCGTTTTTGATTGGCGTTGTTTTAGCTCTGCTAATAGGACTCTCTGCAACCATTTTTTCTATTCCTACAATCATTAAATATAGTACTCAGATTTATGCGGTTCTTGTTCTCCTAGGACTAGTTATCGGATTCATGGGAGTATCTGGAAAGGATGCCCAATCGTTCCTTTGGGCAGGTGCAGTATTAGTTATTGTTAGTAGATTTGGCATGGATGGTGTTCGGGGTACGCTTATAGGAGTGAATGTTGGTGATGCTGTGGTGTCTGTGTTTGGGGCATTCCTCGCGATGTTTGTTCCTGCAACGATAATTGTTGCATTAAAGACTGTTTTCTCGATTGCTAAGATATAATATAATAAATAGGATGAGCAGAGATTTAATAAGTATTTCCTGCTTTTATGGCTAGTTCAAGTTGAGACATTTCCATCTCAAATCTTCTTACAGCCTCAGAATCAAATTTTCCTTCGCTCAGGCTTTTGACCAAGATATTTATAGATGATGTGAATAAATCTCCGTGATGATATTCCTTAGAAATTTGGGCATACGCCCCTTGTTGAAAAGCCATTCCTAAATTAGATAACTCAAGTCGGGCCAGAGGGCTTTCTTTCTCTAGTAAAGGCTTTATTGTATCCTGATAATACCTCTTTGCCCTTTGGATTATTTCTAAGTCATTCATTAAAATAAATGATGTATTGATTTTTTAAGAATTTAGTTAGTACATAAGAGAATTACTCGAACCGGTTTGTGGGCCTGTCTTCTTTTGGCTTTTGTTTTGGCTCTTCTTTCTGTATCTTTGCGAATGAAGGTGTTGCTATTACAACGTTCTCTCCAAATCCTGCAATGCTTCCTTCAAGAGCATCGACAGTTTTCTTAATCTTAGAAATTGCTCTTTTTAGCTCAATAGAATCTTTTTGTCTAAGTATCTTTATGTCAATAATTGCGATTGTATACCCTTCTCTTAGTGCGTTGAGGACATCATTTATGTCATCATAATCTTTTAGGGTAAATAGTTTCACCGAGACTTTGCTTTCTTTCTTTTCTCGGCCAAAATCAATCTCTAGATAATCTTCGCTGAATTCGTCAGGTGCATCTTCTTCAGAAAAGACTCTTTTTATTCTATCAAAAACCATGCTAACCCTAACTAGAGGATATTTATAAAGATTTCGTAATTTTTCTGCATGTATCACCGTCGGAGCGGCACTATCACCTCTCTTTTTTTAATTCTTCTAGAATATTCGCAATTTCTAGCTCTTGCTTCTCTATTGACCTGACTCTAAGAGATAATAATTTCTCTTTGCTAGTAAGATCTTCAGAAACTTTCTCTGCATTAGATTTAATCATTAGCTGGCCAACAATTTTGAAAACTTCTTTTGAACCTTCGATTTCTTTCTTTGCAGATTGAGTCTCAGACAGCTCCATTTGGAATGCTTGCTTTTGTAGAAGTATATTGTGTAGATTCTGTTCTAGAATTTGTATTTCTTGTGCTTTTTGTTCTGCGTCTTTTTTGTTTTCCATTAAGTGTTAAACCGCTTTTACCTTCTTGACGACTTTTCTTGGTTTGTAAAAGATTTTTCCGCCGCAATTAGGGCAGACGAATCTCTTGTCAAGATTTGTGTTCTGTATCTTTTTCTCACACTTGAAACATTTGTATGTTGGCATTTTATTATCCTAAATGGTAGACTCCTGCAGCGAATTTTTTGTCGCACTTTGCACAGTACCATATTCCTTTTGAAACTCTCTTTGCGCCGGTTTTCTTGCAGAGTGGACAGATTTGTTTTATCCTTTGTTTTGATTCGACAGCATCAAGCTTAGATCTAACTTTCTTCCCGTATTTCGCTCCGAAGCGTCCTGATGCTTTTGTTTTTTTAAGTTTGGATGTCATGTTATGTGAATTACTAAAGAAGCTGGTTTTAAAATGTTTTGCTTAGATATTACTGCCTCGCAAGCTCGGCAATAGGTGAAGAGATAACCATAAATCTGCTTGAGAATTCTCATTAGTTTATTTTGTATTAATTTGTGAGCGACTTTGGAGCGAACCGAAAAATGGGGCTACCCGGATTTGAACCGGGGTCGCGAAGTCCCAAACCTCGAAGCTTACCAGACTGGCCCATAGCCCCTCTAAAATTAGTGATTTTAGAAGATTAATAAATGTTTTTAATTGGAAAAAAAGAAGATTTTAGAAAAAGGAATTATTTCTTCTCTGGTTTTTCTTCTTTCTTTTCTTCGGCAGCAGGTGTAGCTTCTGCTGGCTTCTCTGCTTTTGCAGCTTCCTCTGCTACCTTAGCCGCTTCTTCCTGTTGTTTGATCTTTTCTTGAGTGGACTTAACCTGTGTGAAGTAATCATCTAGTGCTTTTCTTTTTTCATCGCCGGTCTCCGTTTTTTCTTGGGAAATCTCTGCATCATACTTTCCAGCGTCGATTTCCTTCTCTATTTCTTGTGGACTCTTACTCTCAATCAAAACCCCTAGACTCACGCAACTTCCAACCACGGTTTTTACTGCTGCCTTTAGATCTTTACTTAGTAAACTGGGCATCTTTGTTTTTGTAACAGCAATTATGTCTTCTATAGAAGCGTTGGCCATCTGTGTTTTTTTGTGTTCTGCTGAACCCTTTTCTATTCCTAGCTCTTTTTTTAGTAATTCAGATGTTGGTGGTGAAGAAACGAGAACTTCAAAGTTTTGTGTATCAGGGTTGATGGCTAATTCAACAGGAACTTTCATTCCCTTGAAATCTTTTGTTGCATCGTTAATTTTTTGTATGACAACGTTCATAGGGATTCCCACAGGTCCAAGCTTCTGACTAAGAACTGGTCCTGGTTTCATTTCTCCTCCTTCAACAAGTAATTTTATTTGCATATTATTCTTCGTCCTCGTTATCTTCTCTTCTTATAACTTTTACATTGTCAATCTTTATTGTAACGGGAAGTTGAACAACCGCCCCTAATAGATTCACAACAACTTCTTCTTTCTGTTTATCTATTCTTATAACTTTCGCTTTCTCTCCTTTAAGAGTTGACCCGATGATTTCTACTATATCTCCTTCCTTAATTGAAATTTCTTTGATAGAGATTTCAACCATGTTCTTTATTTCTTCATACCCGACGGTTTTTCCGATAATACCTTTGATGTATGGTAGATTAAAAACAGAGTCTTCTGCTGTTTCTCTGTCGTCAGCTTCAATCAGAATATATCCTCTAAGCCCGTGAGGTTTTAGAACAGCGTTTAGACCTAGGCCTTTCTTCTCTGCTCTGTCGGTTATCATATCGACGGCATTCTCTTCTTTGTTTGTCGTAACCTTTATGATGAAAAACATCTATTCTTATCTCCCGACCTCGCACGAGTTATGGATAGAATTTCTTTCTACCACGAAATCGCTCGAGCTCCGCCTACACCTTAATATTTTAAGAAGCAGGTAATATTATTTGAAAGTTCAGGTTTATAAAAGTTTGTTTTTCTGGCTTTGGTGAATTCCTATAATCACCAAAGCAGATAGAATCATCTTTCTATCAATATTATAAGCTATTAATCTAATAAGCAATTCTTTCTTTTGAGTTTCAAATGACTTACTTAAAATCCAACTTCCATACTTT
>JAHJRM010000017.1 GCA_018830905.1 Nanobdellota archaeon | reverse complement strand
TCTTAAAACCACTTATCTAAATTTTTCTGTTTCTTTTTTTCATTAACTTCTCTGAGTCTTTCGAGCTGTTTTTCTACACGCTCTTCAGAGAAGTCGTGTCTTTTTACTAATATTTCTTTTATTTTGTCTTCATCAACTTCTGGGAATTCTATTTTAAAATTCTCAACGTTTGGTTTGTGGAATAGTTCAAAAATTTCTTTCCAGTCAAATCGATCCTCCTCTGATATACTCATTATCTGTTCTTCAATACTCTGGAATATTGAGATTGGTTGTTTATATTTTTTAACTAAGTCCAGGGCCTTTTTCTGACCTATTCCGGGAATACCTTTAGGATTGTAATCTGTTCCCACAAGAATCCCTATACAGATTAATTGATCTAAATTTATTTCCATAGAATTTAGGACCTTTTCTAGTTCTATAAGTTCCGGATAAACTTCAACCCATCCAGAATAGGTTTTTCTTTTTCTTGAGAGCCCAAGGTTTCTTACTAGTCTTGTAGCTCCAAAAAGAAGGCTGTCATAGTCTTGACTGACTGTTGCAAATACTTCACTGTTTGTCTTGTTTAGATAAGCGGCTTGAGCTTCTCCTTCGCTTGGTGCTTGGATGACTGCAATTCCCATTGCTTCAAGAAGTTCTTTGCTTTCGTCTAACATTTCATCATCTATTCTGACAAATTGTGAGCTGTAACGTCTCATTGAATCTATGTCTTCTGTTTGTTTAGCTTCGTCATATTTCTCTTTTGCATTTTCTCTTGCCTCTTTTCTTATAGAATGCGTTCCGCTCTTTAGTGCAGGCGGTTTGCCGTCAAATATATACACTAGTTTGATTCCCTCTGAGATGAGGTTAGTGTTTCTATAGAATATCCCTGATAAATGGCTAGTTATTCTTTTTTGATTATCCATCAATGGCGTGCCATCAGGTTGTCTGATTGTAGAAAGGAATTGGTATAGCATATTGTAAGCGTCCACACAGACTATTTCGTTTTTCAAATCGCTTATTTCAATTTCTTTTCTTGGAATTATTTCTCGTATGTTTAGACCCATTGATTGTAGAATGAATGCAAATATAAAAATTTATTGATGGTAGACTCTTTTTCTTGCATAATTGACTAGTCCATTAAATGTCCCGAGAATCTGCTGGTCATCCATTTGCGAGACAGGAGTTCTTCCTGTTCTACCGAATCTTCCCGGAAAATATTTTTCAAGAATGTTCCTTTGAACTTCTGGTCTAAAATAGCTAATTCTATCTGATTCACTGAGAAATGTTTGATAAACTCTGTCTCTTTTAGTTTTACCTGCATTGTTTACAAGATTTTCAACTCTCTGTTCCATAAGAATTTCTTCGGCTAAAGCAATTCCCCTAGCTCCCCCTGTTTCAAGAATGTCTAATTCAGGGTCATATTCTTCATCAAGTCTTTGGTATCTTTCAAGTTTTTCCATGTTTTTATTCCTTGCAAACGATATATAAACTTTTTGTTTTGAAAATTTATCAAGATTTAAATAACTTCGAACTTTAATAAATTTATGAAAATGGAATTTGTGCCTTTGGATTATGATTATTTTGACTTTGAGGGAAGGAATCATATTAGGATGATTGGTCGAGATGAAAAAGGCAAAAGAGTCTGCGTTTTTGATTCTTGTTCAGTGTATCTCTGGGCTGTTATTAAGGAAGGGATTAGTAATGAGAAAATTAAGAGGCTTAGTGAGAGGGTTGGGAAAATACAACTTGATGTGAAGGGTCGTGCAACGCGGGTGGAGAAAGTTGAGATTTGTAAGAAGAATTTCTTGGGTAAACAGAGAGATGTTTTGAAGGTCTTTGTTACTAATCATAAGGATTTGCATGATATTGCGGGAGAGTTGATATTTCCAGAGATTGATTGTCGTAGAGGTCATGATATCGGATTTGTTACGCATTATATTATTGAAAAAAAGATTTTGCCTTTGAAATGGTATGAGATTTCGGGGGAGATTGCTGGGCCAGAGTTTCAAGGAATTGAAAATCTTGATGTTGACGTTTGTATAAAGTTAGATTCTGCTAAAATTCTTAAAAAAGAAAAGATGTTCAAGCCTAAAATTCTTTCGTACGATATTGAAACGGATGATTTGATTCCTGGGAAGGGAGAGATTCTTATGGTCTCGCTTGTTTCTGATGGTTATAAGAAAGTCATAACTTGGAAGAATAATTCTAAGAAACTTGATTATGTAGAGAGTGTTAAAGATGAGGCGGAGCTTTTAGAGAGGTTCGTTGAGTGTGTCAAGGAAGTTTCACCAGATTTTCTTGTAGGATATTTTTCTGATGGTTTTGATTTGCCTTATTTGAGGGCTAGAGCAGACCATAACGGTGTTAATCTTTCTCTGGGTCTGGATGGTTCTAAGCCTAAGTTCAGTAGAGGTGTTTCGGTTTCTGGAAGAATCTTTGGGATTGTCCATATTGATTTATTGAAATTTATACGGACGGCTTATGCGCAGTATATGCAATCTGAGACTTTGTCTTTGAATGAGGTGTCTAAAGAGTTCTTAGGAGATAAGAAGGTTAGTTTTGAGTTCAAGCATTCGTCGAAGATTAAGGATGATGATTGGGATAAATATTTTGAGTATAATCTTCATGATTCTAAATTGGTTAAGGATTTATTTGATAAGTTCTGGCCAGATTTGTTAGAGTTTGTTAGCGTTTTGAAAGAGCCTGTTTATGAGGTGTCGCGTGCTGGTCTTTCGAAATATGTTGAGTCTTATTTGTTGCATAATCTTTATAGGTTTGATGAGATCCCAGAGAGAAGGCCTGGTCACGAAGAGATTGGTGAGAGAAAAGGTATCCGGAGCGAGGGGGCGTTTGTTTTTGAGCCTACGCCAGGATTGTATGAAGATATAGCAATGTTTGATTTCACCTCGATGCATACAAGTATAATTATCACGCATAATTTGTCAAAGGCTACACTTCTTGAGAAGAAGACTAAAGATTCTTATGAATCTCCTGAAATTGAAGAGAATGGTGAGAGTGTGAAGTATTATTTTACCAAGAAGCCTGGTTTTTTTCCTGAATTAATGAAAGAAATTTTTGAATTGAGGAAGAAAGCGAAAGCAGAGTATAAGAAAAATCCGAACTTGTTTACGAAGGCTAAGAGTAATGCGTTTAAGGTTTTGTCTGCTTCCGCTCATGGATATGTTGCGTTTTTTGGTGCTAGGTATTATAGTCACGAGGCTTCTGCCTCGATACTTGCTTTTGTTAGAAAATATAATAAGGAAACTATAGACAAAGTTGAGAAAGCAGGGTATAAAGTTATTTTTGGAGATACTGATTCTGTTGCGTTTTTGATGAATGGTAAATCTAAGAGTGATGTAAAGAAATTTCTTGATAAGTTGAATTCAGAGTTGCCTGGGGTGATGCATCTTGAGCTTGAGGACTTTTTCAAGAGGGGTTTATGGGTTACTAAAAGGACTGGGACGATTGGTGCGAAGAAGAAGTATGCTTTGATGGGCCATGATGGGAAGTTAAAGATTAGGGGATTTGAGACAGTTAGGAGAGATTGGTGCGCGCTTGCGCGTGAGGTTCAGAATAAAGTAATCATGCAGGTTCTTGAGTCTGGAAATGAAAAGGAGGCGTTGGAATATGTTAAGGATATAGTTAAGAAGATTAAGAGTCGAGATGTTGACAAGAAGGATTTGATAATTAAGACTATGTTGAAGAAGCCTTTGGGAGAGTATAAGGCGATTTCGCCGCATGTGATTGCTGCACGGAAAATGAAAGAGAAGGACATTCCTCTTACCGGAGGGGGCTTGATTGAGTATTATATTTCAAATATGGGTGAGAAGAAGAGTCTTGTTAGGGATAAGGTTAAGTTGCCTGAAGAGAAAGGAGAGTATGATATTGAATACTATCTTGATAAACAGATACTTCCTTCTGTTGAGAATATATTTCAGGTTTTTGGATTGAATATAAAAGAAATTACTGATGGAAAGAAGCAGACTAGTTTGGGGGATTTCTGAGGGGAAGCTCACTAACGTTCGCAATTAACAGGTGAAATCATACAAGGATATGTTTATTTTTTAGGGAGTTTTTTTAGAAATACTTGGCTATTCCAAAACCGATAGGGGAATCATCACCGCGATTCCTGCAAGATTTATAAAGCTAATTCATTTTCTATAATTTAAATGAGGATTAAAGAACTTATTCATGAGACGAAGCATCACGTACCTTTTGCTGCTGCGGCAACGTTTATTGCGATAGGGGTCGTTTTGTTTATAGAGTATTATTTACAGTTGGGTGTTTCGGAGGGGTCTTTTGAGATTTTCCATCCTCTGCATGTTTTTGCATCTGCGATGGTTACCTCTGGTATTTTTTACAAATACAAATCTAAAATGATTCCTGCTTTACTAGTTGGAATTTCTGGGGCGATAATTATTGGAAGTCTTAGCGATGTTGTTTTTCCTTGGATAGGGGGAAATCTCTTAAGTCTTCACACACATTTTCATCTTCCAATAATTGAAGAACCAGCATTAATCCTTGGCTCTGCACTAGTAGGAAGCTTTATTGGAGCGAAAACAAAAATGACGAGCATGCCTCATTTTATTCATGTTGGATTGTCTGTTTTTGCAAGCCTTTTCTACCTTCTTGCTTTTAGCCCAGAGTTTGATGTATCTTATTTGGTGATTTCTTTTGTAATTACGTTTGTGGCAGTTATTGTTCCTTGTTGTGTTAGTGATATCCTGTATCCTTTCTTTTTTTTGGGTAAGAAGATAAAGAGTTGTGGTTGTTAGTTTTAGGAGGAAGGCTCGCTGACGCTCGCAAATTTATCCGAGAGATAATAAGGTAAAATCATACTGAAGATGTTTATTTTCTGTTTGGGTATTAATCAAATATAAGAGTAAACTAATTAAAACAACTTCATCTTTTTTGAATCATGACAAGATTAGATTCTGCAAACTTGAAACCTCTTTTTATTGAGAGAATGAAAGAACTTCTTGGCGACGATTTTGATAATTATATTGAGGCGATCGAGAGGGAGCCGCCGCGGTCTATTAGATGTAATACTCTTAAAATTTCTCCTTCAGATTTGAAAAAGCGTCTTGAGGCTAAGGGGTGGAAACTTTCTCAAAAGTTCAAGAAGAATCCAGAGATAATGATTATTGAAAATGAATTGGAGCCCGGAGAGTTGGGAAGAAGTGTTGAGCACGTTTTGGGATATTATTATGTTCAGGAGATTGCGAGTATGTTGCCTGTTATTGCTTTAAATCCTAAACCTGATGAATTAGTTTTAGATTTGTGCGCTGCTCCTGGGAGTAAGACTACGCAGATTGCTTCTCTTATGAAAAATACGGGGACAATAATTGCAAATGAGGTTAGTCTTGGAAGGATAAAGATACTTGCTTCGAATACTGAGAGATGCGGTGTGACTAATGTTGTGATTACAAAACAGGATGGTGCGGCTTTGTGTAGAAAGTTGAAGAAGTTGGATTATGGATTTGATAAGATTCTTATTGATGCGCCGTGTTCTGGAGAGGGAACTTTGAGGAGCACGCCTAAAACTGCAATAATGTGGAATATTAACACAGTGAGGAAACTTTCTGGAGTTCAGAAGGATCTTTTTTCTAATGCGTTTAGTATTTTGAAAAAGGGCGGAGAGATTGTTTATAGCACGTGCACGCACTCGCCCGAAGAAAATGAGGGTGTTGTTAATTCCATTTTGGAAGAGTTTAAGGGACAGATTAAGATTGAGAGAATTAACATCCCGATTAAATCTCGAGAAGGAATTTCTAAATGGAAGGAGAGAGAGTATCTTGAAGATGTTAAGTACTCTTGCAGAATTTATCCTCAGGATGATGAGACTGAAGGTTTTTTCATTGCGAAGTTTAGGAAGGTTGGGGATTAATTATTTTAGGAAAGGGGAGCTCGCTGACTATTCCCAACTCCGCACGAGAAATTTGATTAATTTTACTCTCTACCACGGAATTGCTCACTCACAAATAATATGTAAAATCATACAAGGACATGTTTCTTTTTTCGTTATTTATTATCAATCACGAGCCGAAGGCGATTTGGTCGGAGAAACCTGTAAGTTTTTGGAATCTCTTAATCGCTGTTACATTTGTCTGACCAAAGGGAATGCCTAAAATTTAGGGCACACGCGCTTTTTTGTTTCTTTTTTTCTAAAAAAATAGAAATAATCTGGGGTGGAAACGAGTTTTCTAAAGATTTATAAATATTAACTTAATAGTAGTATCACTATGAGCAAGAAAAGTAAAGAAAGGCATCAAGCAAGAACTGAATATTTTGAATATCTGAAAGAAACAGCTGAAGCTGTAGACCATTATGTAAAAGAATTTATCCAATCAAAATATGATACTAATCCAGAATTAATGCAAAAACTTATGCAAAGGTATAGATTTGGAAAACCACAATTAAGACCTGCTCAAGTAAGAATAGCTTATGAATTATCTGGAGGAAATAATTGGCAAAAAACAATTCCTGCATGTGCTTCTGTTGAAGCAAAAGACACAGGTTATTATTGTTATGATGATGTTCTTGATTCTCATGCAAATCCAGACTTAATTCTACTAGGAGGAATTTTCTCTTCTATGTCTTACAGAATGTTAAATGACTTAAATTCAGATTTTTCAGCAAATCTTGTTAGAAAAACTATAGAAGAGTTGGCTGAATTAGATTCAGAAAATGCAAACGCAGTTTTAATTGACTTAAATTTAAGAGAACCTGATATGAATACATATTTACAAAAAGTTAAAGGTTATAATTTTTGGGAGAGAGCATTAAGATTGGGAGCAACTTTGGGAAAAGCCACAAATGAAGAATTAGATGCAATAGGTTTAGCAGGGAGGAATATAGGGATGGCCTATATAATCGCCAATGATACTTGGGATTTTGGAAAAGATTTAGAAGATTTTAGAGCAGGAAAATATACTTTTCCAAATATGATTGCTTTAAGTGAAGCCCCAGAAAAAGATAGACAAGAGTTAGAAGAACTTTTTGGTCAGAGAACTTTAACACCTGATCAAATTGAAAAAGTTAGACAAATTGTTGTGCAACATGGAGTAATAGAAAAAGGAAAACAATTAGCTCAAGAGTATTGTGATAAAGGTTTAGAGATTCTTGCAGACTTTTCAGATTCAAGGGCAAGAAGAATGATTGAATTTGCAACAACAATGACGCAAAGAAATAAGTTTTATGATTTGTTAAAAAGATATGAATGAAAATTCGTTTCGGGGGGAAGATTATTTCTAATATAAATTTCTGAGGCGAAGCCGAAGCAATACGTCCGAAGGACTAAGTTGCAACTAACAATATATAATAAAATTTCTTTTGTTAAACATCCCGATAAATAACGAACTTTTTTAGGTTAAAGCCATTAGTCTGTATGTGAACGTGATTTCTTGTGTCAAAAGCAATACATTAAAAAATGAAAGGTAATTATTAGAATCATGAAATCAAAAACTAAAATTGTTGCGACGATTGGGCCGGCGAGTAACAACTTGATTACTCTTAGAAAGATGAAAAAAAACGGCATGGATGTTGGTAGAATAAATACTAAGTATACTAATAAGGCTCAATTGTTTAAGATTTACGATTTGATAAGGAGGGCAGGACTTGAGGTCTTGATTGATATAAATAATCTTAAAATTCTTGATTGGATGAAGGACAGGGATTATGAGTATGTCGCGATATCATTTGCGTCTTCAGCTCGGCAGATAAAGGAAGTTAAGAAAATTCTTGGGTCTAAAGATGTTATGGTAATTGCTAAGATAGAAAACAAGAAGGGAATAAGGAATTTTGATAATATTCTGAAGGAGAGCGATGGGATAATGGTTGCGCGAGGGGATCTGTCAGAGAATATTCCTATAGGGCGAGTTCCGATTCGGCAGAAAGAAATCTTGAAGAAGTGCAAGAAAAAAGGAAAGATTTCAATTACTGCTACTGAGATGCTTTATTCATTGAAAGGACATAAGACCCCTAAGAATTCTGAGACTAATGATGTCGTTAATGCCGTTTTCGACGGTTCTACAATGGTGATGTTGTCTGAAGAGACTGCTGTTGGAAAATATCCTGCGAACGCGGTTAAAGTTATGGAGAGCATAATCAAAGAGGCGGAGAAGAATCTAGGGAGGTTTTGCTGATTCTGTTTAGAGATTAATAATCATACTAAATTTACTTGCTTATTCCGTTCGCAAATTTTCTTGAAGATAATGTAGTAAAATCATACAAGTTAATGCTAGTTCCAGATAGATTCATAGTTAACTTTGAGCGTTAGCGAAGTCTCTTTTTATGACAATGATATGATAAAACAAACATTAAAAAACGGTCTTAGCTTTTCTTGATTATGGTTTCTGATAAGTTTGTGCCTATGAGAATTGTTGCAATGAAAGATAGAGAGAGGGTTGTGTCTGAGTTGCAGGAGAGATTTGGCATTAAAGATGTTCCTGGGACTATGGTTATGAGAGGCAGAGAAAGATTGTATTTTTATTCTGGAAATTTTGAGAGTTGGAAATTGAAGAAGCTTGAGGAAAATGTTATTATTGAGCGTGTTGGAGTTTATTTTGCTAAAATGGTTGATGATAAAATCAAGTTGAGTATTGAAGGAGTTAGTCTTCTAAGAAATCAAATAACTAAAAATATTTTTGAGATGGATGATAAGAGCATGGACGATTGGATTCGCGGAAGGGATTTGAATATTCGAACCGGGTTGAACGGTTTTTTGGTTATGAAAAATGGAAATGATTTTTTTGGGATTGGCAAGGCTTCTGAGAATAAGATTGGTAATTTTATTCCCAAATCAAGAAGGGTTCGGGATAGAGGATGAATCAGGCAGAAACTTTCTTCTTTTGAAATATGACTTCGTCAAATATTGGGATGAGTTTTTTGATGAAAGTGTTTTTTTGATTTAGCTTGTAGAGTTTTGCATTCCCTATCTCACGTGTTGGGACAATCATTCCTGTCTTAATTAAATCATCAAATATTCTGAATAGAGTAGTCCTCCCGATTTCTGCACCTTCAGCGATGTCAGATATGCTATAGTCTAATTCTCTTCCCTCCATTAAAAATTCTAGGACTCTTATTTTTGGAGTGTCACCAAGAGCATGTCGGAATAGTGTTTTCATGTCTAATTGTAAGAGAGAGTTTATTTAAATGTTTCTATTTTGGAACATTAGTGTTTCATTTTTGTTGAGTAAATCTTAAGAAACACGGAGTATTCTTTAGTTAATGGATTTGTGCGTGGCAATTATGAAAAGGATTCTTAGAAAATTAGTCAATTTGAATATCTGGGGTGGACGTCACACAGAGATGAAGAATCTGCAAAAATGTTTGCCGGCACATCTTAGAGGAACGAGAGAACATAAAATGGCAATCAAAGAATTAATAAAACTACAATTCTTAAATATTAAACCTTCGACAGGAGAGATTCATGTCGGATTGAATAGTCATAAGCAAAAAGAAATTTTTGAATTTTTAGAAGATGAAAACCATTAAATTTGCACAACCACTAATTCCGTTAATTCTCTCTAGACAAAAAAGTACAACATGGAGAATTAATGATGAGAAAGATCTTACTGTTGGTGAGACAATAGATTTATTAAATGCTCTTGGAGAGAAGTTTGGTCAGGCAGAGATATTGAATGTAAAAGATACAAAGTTTGATGACTTGAATAGTGAAGATAAGGAAGGTCATGAAAGTTTTTTGTCTGATGAAGATATGTATAATACTTACTCTAGGTATTACAGTTTTAGAGTTGTTCCAGAAACCAAATTGAAGATTATAAAATTTAAATTATTAAAATGAACACAGAGAAAATTATCAAGGCGGGAAAGATTGCTTCTGAAGTCAGGGCTTATGCTAAGAAGATTGTTGAGAAAGGCATGCCTTTACTCGAGATTGCTGAGAATATAGAGGGAAAAATTGTTGAGTTGGGTGGAAAGCCGGCATTTCCTGTGAATTTGAGCATAAATAATATTGCAGCGCATTACACTCCTGAACACGATGATAAAACACTTGCTCATGGTTTATTGAAAGTAGATTTTGGAGTTCATGTCAATGGTTGGATAGCTGATACTGCTTTTTCAGTTGATTTGGAGAATAGTGAAGAGAACAAAAAACTTATTGAAGCGTCGGAAAAAGCACTTGATTCTGCATTGACACTTATAAAAAATGGAGTGTCTACTTCTGAGATTGGTGAGAGTATTTCAAAAAAAATAGAATCTCTTGGTTTTTCTCCGGTGATGAATCTTAGTGGTCACGAAATGGATGAGTATGAATTGCACACAGGAATTAGTATTCCAAATGTTAATGATGGAAAAAGCATTGAAATTAAATCAGGGCTTTATGCTGTTGAGCCGTTCGCGACCAACGGGAGCGGTCGTGTTAAAGACGGTAGGCCTTCAGGAATTTATGAATTAATCTCAAATAGAAATGTTAGAAATTCGATTGCGCGTGAAATTTTAGAGTTTATAGAAAAAGAATATTATAACTTACCTTTTTGTTCAAGATGGATAATTAAGAAGTTTGGAACCAAAGCGATCTTTGGATTGAGACAGTTGGAAGAAAGTGGTAATTTGCATCAGTTTAATCAGCTTATAGAGATTTCTGGAAGTAAGGTTAGTCAGGCAGAGCATACAATTCTTGTTGAGAAAAAAGATGTTAAAATTGTGACAGCCTGATTTTTGTTGAAAGTGAATTCTAGCTCGCTGCGCTCGCGATTAACAGGTAAAATCATACAAGGATTGGGGAAATTTTAGGGAAATAATTTCTTAACTTATTCATCTTTATTCTGCAGAATCATCATCGGCAACTTCTTCTTCGTTAACTAGAAATGCCCACCAGGGTTTGTTAACGTTAAGGACTTCTCCTGTCTCAGGATCAATTTGAGTTTCCGCTTTAAGTGCAGTCTTGAATATTCCAAGGAATCTTCCAGGATGTTTTGAAGCTAACTTATAGACGACTCTTGGAACACCATTTTCCATAATTTCTTCAAGAGTTAGATTTGAAAGACCTTCTTCTCTTATTCTTAGTCTCTCTCTTGCAACTTCCCTTACTCTTTCAGGCAGAATCTTAACTGCGTGTCTTTGTCCATCTGTTGTTTTTACCATTATGTCAGATTCTTCCCCCTCGAATTCGCTTTCAACTTCTAGTTCTGTTTCAATAATGTTTTCATTTCCAGTCTCGCCTTCAATAGTTATCTTTCTCCGAGAATCTATTCCTTCTGTATTTTCTTCTATCTTTATTTTGACTTCTTGTTCATTTCCATTTGTATCTGTGATAGTTCTCGTGACGTCTATTATTCTCTTTCCGTCTTCAATTCGAACTTGCCTTTGGATACGGGCCCTCATACCATTTGCATTTGTAAATTCTCTTTCTCTTTCTTGTTTCATGTTTCTTTCTTGTCCAGAAATTGTTTCATCACTATTATCTTCGGAGTTGCTTGCGAAGTTTTGATTTCCTTGAGAAAGAACCATTGCAGAATTTAGCATAATACCAAATACAAATGAAACTAGAAATAAAATTAAAGTCACCTTTTTCATATTTTGTTTAAGAAATTATTGTTTAAAAATGTTCGTTTAGATTTTAAAGGATTAAAGAATAACTTTTTATATACTTATTTCTTGTTTTATTAATGAAAAAAGGGATGATAATTTTTTTGAGTATTCTATTATTTCTAATTTTGGTATTTGGTTATCTTCAATTAACTGGAAGAGTCGTTGGTCCAGAATTTGTAGGTCCAACTGACGAACAAGTAACTTGTATGGAAACTTGTTCGGGTTGTACTTACGGAGATGCCATGTGTATGCAACAGTATTCTGTAATGTGTGGGGATGAATGTGGAGTGGATACTAGTGGTCCTCCAACACCGGCAGATGAGGGAGAAGCGTGCATGCAAGAATGTGTTGCAGAAGGATGTGGTGGATTTGATTTCCAATGCCAAAGGGAAAATAGAAACACTTGTGAAGAAAGATGTGATATGAAAGGGGATGCTCCGGATGAGAGCGAGATGGATGAAGAGCAATTATGTATTTCTCATTGTGTTGCCGCTGAGGATCCAAGTGTGATTTGCTCGTCTGGAACTTTTGAAGGAGAAGGGGAAACAGGAAATGCAGTTTGCCAAAAATGCGCAAAATCCTGTGAGCATTTATATTCTGGTCCTTGTTTAAGTGATGAAGAATGGACTGAAAAAGAAAATGTGTGTTATGCTCAATGTGAACATTGTTATGGTGAACCTGTGAGAGGTCCTTCTGGACAGGGTTGGGAATGTACTGTTGATATAAAATGTGCAGATGCTTCTGCAGAATTTGGAGATGATGCAGGAACTGGAGAAGATAGTTGGGAAGAAGGACACGCTCCTAGTGAGGACAATATTTATTGGGGCGATTATAAATTTAATTTGGAAGTTTCTGGTTCTGAAGGAATTCTTTTAATAAAGAACACCAATAGGAAAAATATAGGAAAAAAAGTTGAAATAGATATTAGTATTGATGAAGGAGTTCTCCTTGAACAAGAAGATGAAAAATTAATAATAAAAAATGAGGAAGTTAAGGTTGAGATAGATAACAATATTGATAAATTAGTTATATCAGAAAAGGGGCGTAAAAGAGAAATTAAGAATATTGACATTGGAATTGAAGAAGGAAAACCAATCTATAAATATGAAGAAGTAGAAAAAGCAAAACTTTTAGGCTTTATACCTGTTGATAAGAATGTTAAAAAAAGAGTTGACGCAGAAAATATTGAGATGCTTGAAGAAAACGGACCTTGGTGGGAATTTCTTTCGGTAGAAGAAATACCTGAAAGCGATTAATTATTCTGTTTGCGTTCCCCAGCCGATTAATCTCCAGTGTCCCTCGATGTTTCTTGCGATTCCAATGTTGTCGTTCTTGAGAATTATTGCGGGAATTTTAAGTGAGACTTCAATCTCCCCGTTGGAGATTTTCTCAATCGTGCCGACGGTGATTGTGGTATTTATGCTTAGCATTAGGGTTTCTTTTGTTTTTAGTGGATCTACGGCTTGATGTCCTTTTAGTCCGGAGACTTCATTAAAGAGGATCGCTTTCATTTTGACTCGTTCTTTTGCGTCCGGAAGATTCCCTTTTGTTGAGACTACACATCCTCTAAGTGAATCTGCTTTTGTTAACGAGGTATCAAGCGAAGTTTCTATAGAAATGCTTGCTCCAGGACCAATCTCTTTGAGAGAATTTTTTCCTTTATGCAAGGAGAGTATTTTTGTATTTAGTGTTTTATAAGTCGCCTCGCCTCGCGATTTTTTTATGTATAGTCCCGGTTTGATTTCTATTTCATCTCCAACCTTTAGAGTTCCTTTTTTTAGAATTCCTCCGAGGATTCCTCCGTTTAACTCAGGAATTTTTTTCCCGGGCTTATTTATATCGAAGCTTCTTGCCACGAGAAATACAGGGTTTGATTTTTCATCTCGTTTAGGAATTTCTATTTTGTAGAGTTCTTCGAATATTTTGTCTATGTTTACTCCTTGCTGTGCAGATACTGGAATTATTGGAGCGTTTTCCATAGGGGTTCCCTTAAGAAGGGCCTTTATTTTTTTATAATTCTCAAGGGTCTTTTCTTTTGACGCAAGGTCGATTTTATTTTGGACAACGATTAGATTTTTTAGGTTTCGTGCCTGGAGTGCCATGAAGTGTTCTTTTGTTTGAGGTTTTACACCCTCGTTCGCGGCGACAACTAGAATTGCCGCGTCAATTATTGCTGCCCCAGAAAGCATTGTCGCCATAAGCATTTCGTGTCCTGGCGCGTCAATGAAACTTATGTATCTTACTGGAACACAGTCTTTATCCTGAACATTTGTTATTTTTTCACCACATTTGTAAAGGACTGTTTCTGCATATCCTAACTTAATTGTAATTCCACGTTTTAGTTCCTCAGAGTGTGTATCTGTAAACTTTCCAGTCAGCCGACTAAGAAGAGTTGTCTTTCCGTGGTCTACATGCCCGACGACTCCGACGTTTATTTCAGGTAAGTTTTTGTTCATAAGAAAGTGACAGGGAATCTGTTAAAAAAGGTTTTGGTTCGTCAAGATTTAAAAACTCTGGTAACTTTTTTTGATTATGGATATTGCATTTTTGAATATTTTGAGCGTGTATAGTAAACTTAGGCCGATTATAATTTTCGTGCTTGCGTTCATAATTTATGTAATTGTGCGAGAGTTCGCGAAAAAGAAGCTTTATGGCAACGCGAAGACCAAGAGTACGCGACATAATGTTACTATCTTTGCCAATTTGTTAACTTATATTTTTATCATTGTTGGATTCCTTGCAGTGATATTTTCTTACACAGGGAATATATTTAGCATTGGTTTGACTGCAGGTTTGCTCTCGGCTGCGTTGGGTTGGGCACTGCAGAGACCGATTACAGGAATTGCTGCGTGGATAATGGTTGTTGTTGCTAAGCCATTTAAGATTGGAGACCGAATTATTGTTGGTGGCGTAAGAGGAGATGTTTCCAATATAACTCTGACTCATATTTATATGAAAGAATTTGGAGGAACCATCGGAGGCGAGGAGATTTCTGGAAGAGTCATAATGGTTCCGAACTCTGTTTTGTTTGAGAAAGATTTGATTAATTATACTCTACAAGATGAATATATTCTTGATGAAGTTTCTTTTGCGATAACTTTTAATAGCAACATAGAGAAAGCGAAAGATGTTTGTGTGAAGGCTGTGAAAAAGGTTTTAAAGCAGATAAAAGACCCATCCTATCAGAAATTCCCTAAACCTTATATGAGGTTTAATTTTCAGAATTCAGGAATTGACGTGAGAATTAGATATTATGTTTCTGCAGATAGAAGACAAGAATACAGCTCTAAGATTACTGAGGCCATCTTCAAGACGATTCAATCAGAGAAGTCAGTTGATTATGCGTATCCTCATACAGAGATTGTTTACAAGAAATAAGATGTTAGAGAAATTGATAAGGGAATTGAATTCTAATGCTGATGTGGGAAAGGCGAAAGTTTATCAGAGGTTTTTTAAAACGGGAAAAGGAGAGTACGGAGAGGGTGATGTTTTTATTGGTTTGACGGTTCCGTTTCAGAGAGCGTTGGCTAAGAAATATGTTGACTTGGATATGAATGATATTAAAAAGTTATTGGAGAGTGAGGTACACGAGTTTAGGATGACAGGATTTTTTATCCTTGTTTACAAGTTCGAAAAAGGGAATTGTGAGGAAATTTATAATTTTTATTTGAATAATCTTAAAGGAGCGAATAATTGGGACTTGATTGACTGCATTGCGGATAAGATTATTGGAGAGTATCTTTTAGATAAAGATAAAAGTGTTTTGTACGAGTTTGCACAGTCAGATGATTTGTGGAAGAAAAGAATTGCGATTATTTCGACGTTTGGATTTATTAAAAATAATCGGTTTGAAGATACGCTGAAAATTTCTGAGATTTTATTAAATGATAAGCACGATTTGATTCACAAGGCTGTTGGTTGGATGTTGAGAGAGATTGGAAAGAGAGATTTAGAAACTGAGGAGAGATTTTTGAGGAAATATCATAAAATTATGCCGAGGACCATGTTGAGATATGCTATTGAAAGATTTGAAGAGAATAAGAGGAAAATGTATCTGGCTAGTTAATTATCTCGTACAGGGAGTCGCTTCAATTAATCTTTTGTTTCCTTCTAAATCTGTTCCGATTTCAAAAACATAATCGTTGCCTATTTTAAGATTATCCCTTCTAAGAATTCTTGGTTCTCCCCTAACTTCAACCTCAGGTTTTCTTATTCCTCTTGAAATTCTTTCAGATAGTGCTAAGGAATCAAGGGCGTATAATCTTCCTATGACCTCTTCATAATCTCTAAGATCTTTGTATCCTTGGAAAGTTTCGCATGGTGTACAATAAACATCTTTTAATTCTATAGGAGAAGAGACTCTTATTGATCCTATTGAAGCAACTCCTGCTACAACTATTGCTCCTAATATTTCAAATAACTTTTTCATAGTTTTTTTAAAAAATTATTCCTTATAAATCTTTCTAAAGTAGTTATTATGGAGAAGTAACAAAATAGAAAACTAAGCTGCGGGAACTGCTTCTACTTTAGGCGTTTCTTTTGGTGCCTCTGTCTTTGATGTCGTTGGAGCTTGTTCACCCTCGGCTTTTTGTGCGACTTTTGGTTGGTTCTGGTCGGGGAAGATTTCGCTTAGCTTCTTTGCCCCTTCTTTTAAGGTTTTAAGATTTATCTGAGCTATGGCTGCTGAAATTGACTTTCCTCTCACTGTTTTTCTAAGGCGAAGTCCTCTTGGGTTAACGTCAGTGCGTTTCCATTTTCCTTCCCTCTTTGGACGCTTCTTCATTCCTTTTTCGTAGCTGAGAATTATTTTTTTTAATCCTATCCCTGTAACGCTCTCGTGTGAGGTGAATCCAGCATTGTCGCTCGCACCTGCAATTTCGAACTCGTATCCCTCTAATTCAGGCATTATTATCTTTCCTTCTATTTTATCTTTTAATTCTTTCCCGTTAAAATCCTCTCCTTCAAATTCTAGGTGATATGTCTTACCGGATTTTTCCGCTATATTAATCTTGAATGGCATTCTAATTATTGATTTGGAAGGTTTTTAAAGTTTATTAGATGTTTAGGTTTGAAATTTTCTCTTGCAACTTTACCACTGAAGAATGAATACATAAGGAAAAGTTTAAAAAGGGCGTATCGTAAGATATTATGCGATGAAAAAAAAGATTAGCGTCACGATAAGTGAAGAGAAATTGGATGAGATAGCTAGATGTGTGCAAAAGGGCGAGTTTAGAAATAAGTCGCATGTAGTGGAGTATAGTCTTGATAAATTTCTTAAGGAGGTTATTAAGAATGGCAGGATATAATTTTGATAATTTAGATATTGGTTATCCTGTAGTAGTTTTGGATATAAGATATCAGAAGGGATTCGGAAATGTCAGTGGTTTTTATATTGCGGAGGAACTTATGTCAAAAAGTACTTTGAGCGTTAACCCTGCTGATTATGAATTAGTTCCGAACACGTTTGTAAATGGAAAGGAGGTTTACGTTAGAAAATGAAACCGACACTTGGAATGCTTGAGGAAATTGCGGAGAGATATCATAATAAAATTAGAAGTATACAGGATGAAGAGTCCCCAATTGCAATGAGTCATTTTAATCACAGGATTGGGGGAGTCGGAACGGTCATACTCAACCCTGAATGGGCATCTGAAAGGTGGGATACATTTAGAAGTTGTTACAAAAAATCTCTTAGAGAGATAAAATCATATCTTATACTTTTGGATGATAATAAAGATTTTAGAGAGGCAGAATTGTATACTCACAATGGATTTCTTAATGAATTATACATTCCATTAGATGATTATGTAAGGGCATCTCGTGCAAAATTGAAAGTAAAGGAGGTAAGCCTGAAAAATGAATTACAATGAATTAAGAAATGGGAATAAAAAGGAAGAGGAAGATGTTCTTCATTTGTTTGACGATGATGAAATTTCTATGTTGACTGAGGCCGTAAATAAGAAAGAGATTGAATCTGAGGAAGTAATAGAAGGGGAGCTTGAATCTTTAACAGAGGTTATTGGAGAAAATAGTGTAGGCAATAAGAAACTTGCAGATGATTTGGAAAAGAAAGCTACTAGTGGAGAAAGGACTCTTTCTCAGGCTGTCGATGGGAGAAGTGAAGGATTTTATCTTGTGGAACCGTTAAAAGGTTATTCTAATGTGTGGAAAGGTTCGGATGGAAAACTATATAGGATAGCAAAAAATCATCCTACATGTAAGGTGATTAAGGGGCGTGGAGGTTATTAACCCAATTCAACTCCATTATTTCTCTTGATTTCTGCGATTTCTTGCAGGGCCAAAATTTCTTTTGAAGATAGTAAATCTTTATTTTTCCTAAAATTTTTAAATTGCGATGACGAGATATTGCTGTAAGCGAAGTTTACTCCTTTCATTCTTCTCTCGAAGTTTATTCCAGGTATTGAGATTGCGAGTTCTTGTCCTTCTTGGGCTTCTTCAACAGATTTATTTTCTGCTTGCAGGTTTTTTATGTGCCCTATGTCTTCTCCTTTTTCATCTATAAGGCTCATTCTTGGAACAATTCTACCTGCTTCAATCTTAATTCCAAAAATTGCAGGACTAGTGTTTCTAAATACGTGTTGGTGAAGAATTTTTATTTTTGTTATTGGTGTTAAACCAAGAAGTCGTGTCTTTTCAATTCCTTTTCTTCTGTTTTCTCGGAACTCTTTCACGTTTTCTATAAGCTTGTAAATTACTTCATCCGTTATGATTTTTATTTTCTCGTTGCCGTTTAGGAAGTCATTGATGTCATCATCATTTGACACATTAAACCCAACGATAATTGCGTTGAGTTCATTTATATTGATGTTCGCCTTTGCTGAGATTACATCTGACTTGCTTATATTCCCGATTCCTGCTTTGACTACAGGAATTCCTTCTTGTTTAAGTAGAGTTAGAAGTGCCTCGAGGCTCCCAAGAGAATCTGCTTTTGCAATTATTCCTTCCTTACCTGTCTTTATGTTTTCTATAATCTGTTGTTTGAAGATTTCTTTTACCTCTTCCTTGTTTTCCTTATAAATAATGAATGGCATTCCTGGAAGAATGTCTGCTTTACCAGAGATTTGCATTCTTAGACCTGTCGCAGCTGTGACTTTATCTTTTGGTTCGAACTTTGAAGAGAGTGGTCGTATCTCCTCGAGAACTCTTACTTTTCCAATTATTGGTTCCTCTTCAGGATTAAGTGTTGCGATTGCTATTTCGTCTCCTTTAGAGAAACTCCCATCATGGAGAATTGACTCTAGGTAGAGATTGTCCCTGTCTTTTTTTATCTCGAGAATTATTCCTTTTGCATCTTTGCCGAGTGTTATCTTGTCCCCGAGATATTTCTGACTTAGCCCACAGAGCATCATAATTAATTCTTGGATTCCTTCTTTTGTTCTCGCGGAGCAGGGGACTAAGGCAATTTTTTTTGTGAAATCTTTAACATTGAAGAATAGGTCAGAGTCGAATCCATGGCTCTGTAGTGCACCCATGAAAGTCATATATCTTTCATTGAAGGTCTGTTTTGCATTCGGAGATTGAGATTCAATGCTTTCTTTGATTCCCTTATCTATTTGAGTTTTCCACCCTGAGATGTTATCTATTTTATTAAGTGCTATTAGGAAAGGGGTCTTGTTATGTTTGAGAATTTGTATGACTTCTGCAGTTTGGGGTTTTATTCCTTCATTTATATCTACAACTAGAACTGCTAGATCTGCTAGTCCTCCACCACGTTTTCTAAGATTAGTGAATGCCGCGTGACCGGGTGTGTCTATGAAAAGAAATCCAGGTATTGTTAGATTGATACCACTTGTTTTTAGGAGGGGACAGGTAGATTTTAGTTTTTCTGCAGGATAGAATGTGAAAGATATCTTTTGAGTGATTCCTCCTGCCTCGCCTTCTTGGACAGAGCTACCTCTAAGAGAGTCCAATATACTTGTTTTCCCGTGATCAACGTGTCCGCAGACTGTTACTATTGGCGATTTGATAGTTTGAGTTTCCATGAGAAAGAGAGACAGAATTGAGTTAAAAAGGTTTTTACTTGGGAGAAGGGAGCTCGCAATTAACAGGTAAAATCATAGGTATTCTTGTTAACTTAATCGGAGAGTTTTAATTAACAGAAAGCCTGTACACATAAAGTTCTTCGAAGAATAGCTTTTTTGTTTCAAGACATCTGAATTTGTAATTGTTTTCTTGGAGGATTCTGTCAACTTCTTCTTTACCTGTTAGAGAGCTGAATAAAAGGAGAATTTTTCCATCCTTGTTTAGATGGAATTTTGCTTCTTGGAGGAAGCTTTGGATTATTCGTGGCCTTTGGCTCCGCCGGTTGTTATTGTTTCTGATTCTTCGTCCTCGTTTTTAGTTTTTGGTAGGTATGGAGTGTTGAAGATGATTAGGTCGAATTTTTCAGAGATGGTTGAGAATAAATCTGAGTGTCTTGTTGGAATCCCTTTTTGTTTTAAATTAGCAACTGCTTCTGGATTTATGTCTGCGGCGAGGACGCTTTTTGCTCTGATGGTGAGGGCAACTTCGGCGAGGATGCCCAAGCCTGTATCCATATCGAGAACGCTTTTACCTTCGGCAAACTGTTTAACACATTTTTCAATTAGAAAAGAATCTTCAGAAGGTTCGTAAATCATTTTAGAAAAATAATTAGAAGAGGGCGTCCGAAGCCAGCAAACGGGTAATCCGAAGACCATCCATTTAACTGATTATTCCGCCCCTCCTAATCAATTATTCGTCTCAGTTTTTTAGAGTATTTAAAGGTTTTTATTTCTAATTAGTAATCTGGAATTTCTTCATTTCCTTGTGAAACAGTTTCTGGTTCTGCTTCAGGTTCTGCGCTTGATTCTTCCTTTAAGTCTTCTTCAGTTATGGAGTTAATCATTTCTTTGAACTTATCAAAATCTGGTGCCAGTATTCTCACGCCAGACTTTGTGAATCCAGTGTATCTTTCGCTTGTGACGAATTCCCTTATTGTTAAACCTTTTCGCCCACCGAAATCGTCAACTCTTAAGATTACATCTGTCGTATCGTTCTTTGTTATTTTTCCAATGTCTTTTTCCATGGTATAGTTTAGCAGGAGTGTTATTTAAGTTTTTTGCTTGTGTATTATGATGTTTCGAAAGATTTTTATACATACCTGTTTTGATTTAGCAAAGGTGAAACAATGAATTTTATTATTATTGCAGTTCTAGCATTTCTGGGGGTTTTTCTCGCTCTTAAATGGAATAATATCAGAACTAAGTTAGCGTTTTATCTTATTACCTTGGGTGTTGTTTTCATTCTCCTTATAGGATTTTTTGTTGTCTCTGGAAAAAATGTGGACATGTCGACAGTTGATGGAGTTTCAGGCGCAGTGAAAACTTATCTTTCTTGGTTCAGCCAGGTTGGTTCAAGTGTAATGAGAGTATCAAGTTATGCGGTGAATCAAGAGTGGAAAGGAGATGGCTCGAATAGTACTGAAGAATGAAATTTTTCATCCTTGTTGCAATAAAATTTTTCTTTATATCTGCACTGTTCATAATCAGTAATGGTGATCTCAATTTGAGGGAGCAGGCTGACAGAGCGATATTTATTGATGCGTATTCAATATGGATAGATAATGTGGTTGATCAGGGTTCTGAAATTGGTGGGTATGTTGCGAATTCACAATGGTTGCCTTTAAATGATTATTCCGAAGGAGAACTTGCTACAGGCTCGGGCTGACGAGACATAATTTTAAAAACTAGAATTGCTTTGTAAAAATATCTTATTAAAATGGTAGGGAAAAAAAGGTGACTAAAAAGAAGAGTGTTTCTAAGAAGAAGGTGGTTTCTAGGAAGACGGTTTCGCATAAATCTGATTCTTTCCCAGCAAGAATTAGAATTGCTTGGAGAAATTTATTACTGTTTATAATTTTGTTTTTGGCGTCTTATTTGTTATATAGCTTTTCAAATACTACCTTGTTTTCTACTTTCTTTGGTATTATGGCAATAATATTTGGGTTCGTTTCCCTTTCGTTTTTGATGGCGCTTATGGTTTTATTGATTTCTAGAACTAGAAGATAGTTGAGAAGCCTGTGCTGAGTCGTATGGGGAAGAATCCCCCTAACAAGTCACCCCCTCTTTAGTTTGCTCAGCATTAATAAGCCTGTGCTGAGAGTCGAACTCAGGACCTCGTCATTCTCGGTTACTCGTAGAGACTAACATAGTTTCTTTGAGCGCCGAATCTTTCTTTTCTAAAGAAAGTTGGGCATTACCAATGACGCGCTCTAACCAACTGAGCTACACAGGCCTAGATGATTATTATAAATAGACTATAAAAAGATTCTTCTGTCAGCTTAGTTAGGTTTATAAAAGAAGTTGTTTCTTGATAGAAATGGATGATGAATGTTCTAGTTTGAAATTATTAAAGAAAGATTATAATAGGCTTCGGGAGAAGTATGGTCTCCCAGAGTTTAGTGTACTTAATGAAGAGTTTAGTATCGAGAAAGTTGCTGACTCTGAGACTGAGACTTTATTGAGAGAGATACGGAAATTTATAGTAGATAAAATTATGAATTACATGCGATTTGTCGAAAATATTCTGAATCCTGTGAACGCGCCGATGTTTATTTTTTCCTTGATAAAATTGATTACTCCCGAAGATAAGAAAAAGCTGGAGGGCATTTACAAGGACCTGATGAAGAAAGAACTTGTGTTTATTGAGTTGGATTTGGAGTTTAGCGAGGAGAGAGATGCTAAATTCATAAAAGATAATTTTGATTTTTGGAGCTCCACAAAAAAAGAGATTTTGAGCGTTATTAAAAAGGTTGATAGTAAATGGGATGATAATGTAGAAGTTGATAGTAAAGGTTATTTTGGGTGATTGGTTGTTAAAGCTACTGCCTCATTTCACTCGGCAATTTATTTTTAAGATGACCATAAATCTACCATGAACTTGTATGATTTTACAGAGTTATTATCAATCCAATCCATAAACAAAGTGTGTGCTAACTTAAGCGAACCGTGGGCGAGCTGTGTGAATGATTTTATGAATCAATAATTAGAAATCTTTTCTAGAACTTTCTTTAAGCCAATCTCAAAAAGTGCTACAGGCATTTTTATCTTCCAGCTCATTAGCGTTTTAGGATGAATTTCTCCTACTTGCCCTATTACTTTTTCCCCCATTATGATATCTGCAGTTCTTCCTTCTATAAAGTGTGATGGCACATTTTCAGATTCTCTAAATGATATTTCAATATCGATTGATTTGAAGACGTATTCTAAAGATTGTTTTATCTTTGTGAAGTTCCCTGGCGCGAGCGCTACCGCTAGTGATTCTTTTTCAGAAATTGTCCCCACTTCATTGCTAAAAACTTTCCCAATCTCGAAAATCTCTTGAGGATATTCAGAATCTATATTCTCTGCCAAGTTTCTTAATAAAAGTGGTGTAAGGGTTTTTCTGAGAATAGTATAGTCTGTCTTAGATTTTTCAACCTCAATGAAAGACTCTTTCTCTAGGACATTCATTTTTTCCATTTGATCTTCTTTTCCTGTTAGATGATAATTGAGTACTTCGTTCATTCCTAATCCAGATAGAATTTCAGAGATTTTTTTCTTTACAATTTCTTTAGGATTTATCTCTCCAATTGTGGCGGTATCGGGGATTTCTGGAATGAAATTTTCATACCCATAAGCTATTGCTACATCTTCTACAATATCTATTTCGTGTAAGATGTCTGTTCTCCAAGCAGAGACCTCGACAGATTTGTCTTTAGAATCATATCCGTGTCCCATCATCTCAATTAATCTCTTTAGCTCTCTTTCATTTAGCTCTAGCCCTAAAACTTTGTTTACTTTCTCGAGGGAGATTTTGATTTTTTCCGTTGAGAGATTAGGGGTTGTTTCTTTTTTGCCGTAATGTAGATTCATCTGATATATTTTTCCGCCCATTTCAGCAAGACTTGTTACAATTATATTTAGACATTTGTTCAGGACAGATTGTTCCATCCCAGAGCATTCTATGAATATGTCTTTTGTCTTCTCCGTCACTCTTCCGGACACTTGAGAGTTTATTATTGGGGGCATGCTTAGAACATTGTTCTCTGAATCTAAGAATACTGGGAATCTTGCCTTCCCTGCAAGAAGATGGGCGTATTCTTTCCCCGCAGGATTCCTTTGGAGAATTTCTAGCCCAGAGAGTTCTCTTTTTGAATCGAGTGGAATGAATTTGATTTTGTCTGGTTCGATTGCCTTGAATGTTATTGGGAGTTTTATTTTTTCAAGAGGGTATATTCCTATTGCTGCTTTTTTTCTTTTTCTTCCCATAGTGAGATGGAGTTTTTCTTGTAAATCCATTATCTCCTTTATTTTTTCGTCGTTGAATCTCAATCCCTTAACTATAGCACAAGCCGTGTATGGTCTGACTTCTTTTACTGAGGATTCTATGTGTACATCGTATTTCTTCTCAGGCTTGTTAATTTCGTAAGTGATTAGACCTATTTTCTTACCTAAGAACGCGAGGAACGAACGTTTGAACCTGTGATAGGAGAGAAGGTCCGGCCTGTTTGGGAAGACTTCTATTTGTACCTCGTCTTTTGTTAAATCTTCTATAGGCGTTCCGAATTGAGCTATCTTATTCTGCATTTCTTCATCGAGCTTCCCTATATCCTTCTCGAAAGTTTTTTTTGGTATTGTTAGTATTGCCATTTGTTTAACCTAAGGTTAACCCCTTTTTATTGTCCCCTTCTTTTCTTGGGATGATATGAAAGTGGACGTGATTTACAATTTGACCCGCTGATTTTCCATTATTTAAAACAATATTAAATCCATCCGCGTTATATTTATCTATTAGTATTTTTGCAATCTTCTTAATTACATCAAGATAATCTTTTGAAATTTCTTCTTCTAAATCTGGAAGAGTGTCAAAATGTTTTTTTGGAATTACGAGTGTGTGTCCTTCTTCTATTGGTTTGATATCTGCAAATGCCAGGAAATTATCGTTTTCCCATACTATCTCTGAAGGAATTTCTTTGTTCGCTATTTTACAGAATATGCAGTCGTTTGTCATCTCGATTTTCTATTAGTTTTTATTTCTTCCAAATGATTATCTAATCTTTCAATACTGAATTTTATTTTCTCGAAACTTATTGCAGTTCTTTTGTCCATATTAAAGAGACTCTTCCAGATTAATATTTCTGATGCTGATACAAATGCTGCGAGGGCGATGATTGCACTTGTATCTGTCGGAGAACCTGAGAGCATCCAGAAAATCAGGGATATTACCAAAAAGATTAGGAACCAAAATGTTACATCTTCAAGTTTTAGTCTTGTCATTTTATAAAGGTCTTGTCAGGGCGTATATGCCCACTCCGATTAGTAAAATGATTAATATCCAAAATAGTATATCTTTTAGTTTCATTTCATCCAGAATTTCATTCTTCTTAGTTTAGTTAAATCATTCTTGTAGAGTTCTCTGAGATCTTTTATTCCGTA
>JAHJRM010000095.1 GCA_018830905.1 Nanobdellota archaeon | reverse complement strand
TTTGGAAATAAGATTTGGACGTTTAGTAAATAGAATTATTTGGAAGGGCTTTTCGCTCGCCTTTGGCTCGCAATTGGTTGCTCAGAAACGGACTCTGTCACGTTTCTTCGTTTAAATAAAATTAAAGTGATAAAACCGTAATAGATTAAAGTAGAGTTTTTTGTTGACTCCGAGCGAAGCGAGGGATCAGGTAAGAATTAATTAGTTTCTTCTTTGATCAAAATTCCATTGATGTTTCCTTCACGACTAGGCCTGTTTGTTATTTTTGCTTTGCCTAGTTCAGTTTCAACGATTGTCCCTTTTGTAAGAATGTTTTGTCTTGCAAGGAATCTGTTTGAGGGTGTTTCAAGAACGTTTGTGATCTCAGTCTTTTTGCTCTTATCACCAGTCAGAAGATTAAGTATCTTTGATTTTAGTAGGAAGACTTTCCTATTTCCGCCCATAACTCTTGTAGATTTCCTCTTCTCTTCTCCTAGTTTGACTATATTTTTTTGCCCTGCTATTTCGTTTGCTTTCTTCTTTCTTCTTTTGTGGTATTTTCCACCCGAGATTTTTCTTCCTTTCTTCATATTAAAGAGCGAAGATTTTAATTTAAATAACTTTCTACTCGCATGACAAGGTTTAAAACAGAGAATCTTTCTTTTAATCTATGGTAGAAAAATCATGGGGGAAGTTTGTAGCGGTTGACTTGAATGGTTGTGATGAAAGTATTAGGGAATCTGTGATGATTAGGAATTTCATTTCTGGTCTTTGTGATGTTATTGGGATGAAGATGAAGGGTTCCCTGCATCTTGAGAGGTTCGGAGTTGGCGAATTAGATGGTTATTCATGTATACAGTTCATTGAGACTTCTTCTGTAACAGCGCATTTTGATGAAAAAGATTCGAGAGCATTTATAGATATTTTCAGTTGCAAGGATTTTGACGAGGGTGTTGCTGCTGATTTTTGTAAGGAATTTTTTAATGCGAGCGAAGCGAATGTGAGAGTTTTGGAAAGAGGGTGATTTTAACCGAAGAATTTATAAATAGATATTACACATAGATATTATAATATTCCATAATTTGGAAATTAAATAAAAATGGTTAACGGAATTGAGCGGCCTTTGGATCTTTTGAACAACTCGAAAGGAAAAGAAGTTATGGTCCAGCTGAAGGGCGATAAGCAGTTTGTTGGAACGCTTCTTGCATTTGATATTCATATAAATCTTGTTCTTGATAATATCAAGGAGATGGGTGATAGTGGAGTTAAGAGAAATCTGGGCCTTACTTTTTTGAGAGGAGATACGATTATCTTTATTTCTCCGGCTTCTACTGCGCTGAAGAAAGATTAGTTTAGTTACTTTTATTAATCTCTTTTTGTTATATTATTTATGACTGAAAGTATGAAACTTACGTTTCTTGGGACGAGCGATTCAGTGCCGAGCGCTATGAGGAATCATCCTGCGATTTTGTTGACGTATGGTGGAGAGAATATTCTTATTGATTGTGGTGAAGGGACGCAGAGGCAATTCCGAAAGGTGCATTTGAATCCTTGTAGAATAACGCGGCTTTTGATTACTCATTGGCATGCAGATCATGTTTTGGGAATTCCTGGGCTGTTGAAAACTCTTGAACTTAGTGGATATAATAAAACACTTTATGTGTATGGTCCGTCGGGCACAAAGGAATTAATGAGAAAACTTTTGGATTTGTTCGGCTTTAGGAATGAGTATAAGATTAAAATTGAGGAGGTTTCTGGAAAGTTCTTTGAGTGTGATGATTTTTATTTAGAAGCTCAGAGAATGACTCATGGAATTGCTTGTAATGCTTATTCGTTTGTTAAGAAAGGTCAGGTAAGAATAGACAAGGCGAAGTTGAAAAAGTTGAAGATTGAGTCTGGTCCGCATTTGAAGAATCTAAAGGCAGGTAAGGATATTGTTTATGGTAAGAAGAAATATAGAATGAAGGATTTGACGTATAGCG
Source organism: Nanobdellota archaeon (assembly GCA_018830905.1). Classification (GTDB taxonomy): domain Archaea; phylum Nanobdellota; class Nanobdellia; order Pacearchaeales; family GW2011-AR1; genus ASMP01. Next base: position 465 of record JAHJRM010000095.1, on the reverse strand, counting down.
ACGATGATAAAAAAGTTTCTTTTGTTTTGGATACTTCTTTCAATAAAGATATTGTTCCTTTTGTGAAAAATGCGAATGCTTTTGTCTGCGAGTCTACTTTTACTTCTGAACTCGAAGATAAAGCTAAGGCGCATAAGCATCTGACTTCTGTTCAGGCTGCTCAGATTGCCAAGGCTGCTAAAACTGGGAAGTTATTTTTGATTCATGTTAGTCAGAGATTCTCAAAAGATTCGGATAAGGTGTTAAGCGAAGCGAAGAAGGTTTTCAAGAATTCTTGTTTGCCTAGGGACCTAGATGTGTTTGAGGTTTAATAGAAAGATTTTAAATAGAATTATTTCTTCTTTTTTGAGGTAAGCCCCTGTAGCTCAGCGAGGAAACGAAGTTTCCTTCGCATAACCTTCCGGTTTGAATTTGTTTAAACTGATTAGGACGCTACAGGAAATGCTGAAGCCCCTGTAGCTCAGC
>JAHJRM010000094.1 GCA_018830905.1 Nanobdellota archaeon | reverse complement strand
GCAGACAATTCCGAGTATCGTCGTTCCTGTTTTCAAAATTGAGTTTTTTAATTCAGCATCCATTTTAAAAAATTCACGGTATTATTAACCTAGAATCAACCCTATGCTTTACCTTGTGAATCTTATTTTATAAAGTTTTCGCTCATGCCTCGAACGCCGGCGGGCACAGAAATTCATTTAAAGCCAGAGCGGTTTTAATTTTAATGAAGACAGAATGGGATTTGAGACCGCTTGAGAAAGGCGGGAGTTTTGAGGAGAAGAGAAAAAAATGGAAAGAATCTACGGAAAGCTTTATCTCCAAGTGGAAAGATAGAAAAGATTATCTTGAAGATTCAAAGGCACTGAAAGAAGCGCTTGATGATTATGAGAAATGGTCGGAACTTTACGGACCAACTTCTGATGAGTTTGCAACGCCGTCTTCTAATGATGAGGAATATTATTTCTGGCTTAAGAGTCAAATAAACCAAGAGGATTCAGAAGTTAAGGCGAGATATAACAAAGTCGAAGATTTCGCGAAAGAGTTGGGGAACAAAATGGCTTTTTTCAAAATGAGCTTGGCAGACATAAGTCCCGAGAAGCGAAAAATTTTGCTTGAGAATCCTGAGTTAAAGGATTACGAGCATTTTCTTGAATGTATTTTTGAGAGGAGGGCACATATGCTAAGTGAAGAGGGTGAAAAAATATTAACGCTAAAATCGGCGGGCTCTTATTCTTTTTGGCACAAAATGGTCTCTGAGTTTTTGTCAAAAGAAGAGCGAGAAGTTTTGAATGAAAATGGAGAACTAACAAAGTTAGCATTAACTCAGATCTTAAGCTTGCTTGATAACAAGGACAAAAAATAAGGGATGGCACAGCGAAGGCGTTCAATGAGATTCTTGCCAAACATTCTGACGTTGCGGAAGCAGAAATGAATGCAATTTTGGAAAACAAAAAAGTTGAGGACAACCTCAGAGGATTTGAAAGGCCGGATTCCGAAAGGCATCTCAACGATGATATCTCAACGAAAATTGTTGATGGTTTGGTTAAGACTGTCTCTGAAAAGTTTTCAATTGCGAAGGAGTTCTACAAATTAAAGGCCCAGCTTCTCAAGCAGGAAAAATTAGAGTACTATGAAAGAAATGTTGAATCTGGCTCGGTAGATAAAGAATATTCTTATGAAGAATCCGCGGCGATTGTAGAAAAAGTTCTAGAGGGGCTGGACAAAAAATTTGGAGATATATTCAAAAGATACTTGGATAAAGGTTTAATTGACGTTTATCCGAAGAAAGGAAAGAGGGGAGGGGCGTTTTGCGTTTATGTTACAAAATCGCAGCCGGCCTATGTCATGCTTAATCATACTGGCAGACTTGATGATGTGGCAACCATCGCTCACGAGATGGGACACGCCATAAATAATGAAATGGTAAAAGAGAATCAGAATGCACTAAACTTTGGAATCTCGACGGCAACGGCAGAAGTTGCAAGCACATTCATGGAAGACTTTGTTTTCGAAGAAATGGCGAAAGAAGCGGACGATGAGACGCGGCTTTCACTAATGATCACCAAACTTAACAGCGATATCTCCTCGATAATAAGGCAAGTGGCATGTTACAATTTTGAAAAAGAACTGCATGAAAAATTCAGAGAGAATGGTTTTTTGTCTAAGGAAGAGATAGGAAAAGTTTTCCAGAAGCATATGAGCGCATACATGGGGGACTTTGTTAAAATGTCGCCGGGCAGCGAAAATTGGTGGGTTTATTGGAGTCATATAAGAACATACTTCTATGTTTATTCCTACGCTTCAGGACTTCTTATTTCCAAAGCTCTCCAAAGAAAAGTCAAGCAAGACAAAGGTTTTATTGAGAATGTTAAAAAGATATTGTCCTCCGGAATTTCCAAATCTGTCGAGGATATCTTCAAAGAAGTTGGTATAGAATTGAACGAAGAATTTTGGGAACATGGTTTGAAAGAAATTGAAGATTTACTTAACGAAACAAAAGAGTTAGCGAAGAAACTTGGAAAGATTTAATTTACTTGATGAAATTTTCGGAATCAACTTTTGAAGCTCTGTGCTCCTTGCTCAACCTTATAACGTTCTCCACGAATCCTTCAATCTTCTGCTCGTGGCTGACGATTATCAACTGTCTGGAATTTAATTGCTTCAAAACATCCCTCATCTTGTCT
>JAHJRM010000093.1 GCA_018830905.1 Nanobdellota archaeon | reverse complement strand
GTTCACAAATCTTCTCAATTCCTTTAGAAGAGATAGCATCCATTAGCCTAGCCCTCTGACTAGACACTCCACAAACAAAACACTCTTCTGAATCCATATGACCAAGAAATAGTTTGTCTTTTTTAATATTTATATCATGAAGAATACAATCTTATTCTACAATGATATCTTTTTCTTGTATAATATTCTTTCAATATCTTTCAATGAATCTAAATCAGAGAATCTATATATATTATTTACAAATATCATCGGAGTCTCTTCCAAGCCATAAATATCTCTATAGTGATTGATAGATTCAACATGAGTATCAACTGCAACAGGAATCAGAATTATATCATCACTATATTTCTCCTTGAGTTCAATAAGGAAACTGCCCATTGCTCCTTGGGTGGCCTTTGTTATTATTGGCGTATCGACATAATCATAAAAGTAAATAATCACATTTCTATTGCCCTGGCATTCTTTATTAATGTCTGTCAAATCTTTCCAAAGGGAGACCCTCAAAATGTCATATCTTCTATGAAGTCCTACAAGGTGTTCGTCAAGTTTATTTGAGTCATCATATTTCTCGAGCTTTAGTGCTTCTTCAAATATTCTATCTGCAAACTCGATTCCTTTTTCATAAAGTTGGTCGCAGCTTAGATTTGAGTTATAAATAATTTCTGTAGAGAGTTTAAAATCAAGAAGGTCGCTCTGGGAGTCAAAATAAAAATCTTGTATCTCTTCTACTCTTGCCCCCTCATATGAAAATCCTATAAACAATCCTATTAAAAAAACAGCCATTGCCGCAATAAATGCCTGCCAGAAAACATGTTTATTATCCAACATTACCATTTGAAATCCTTCCTGAAATACCTATAAAATGAAGCAAACCAAACTAAAGGGTATAGCGTCAGGAATACAAGTGCAAAGAACACCAACTTAAAAAACCTTCTGATACCGATTTTCTCTTCGAAATTCGTTTTATACAAGACATAATGGTAATAGGTCATAGATGTCACAAATAAAACTAATGAGTAAAATATCATCACCGAAGGATGAAAATTCATACCCTGAATCTGAAAAACAGGTGCATCTGCAGCAACAGAATATCCCACCGATAACAATCTTGTAAAGACCATTCTCCCAATTAAATACCACGAAAACATGAAAGTTCCTATACTCAAAAAAATGCTAAGCGAAACAAACGGAATCACAAAATATCCGAACATGCCTTTCTTGAAAAAATATTTCTTATATTTAGCAATTGCTTGCAACCCTCCAATCCCCCACCTGACTCTCTGCCTAAACCAAGGTTTTATTTTGTCAGGAACATCTGTTGTAACTCTGCTCCCAAGACACATTGCAGTTTTGTATCCATGTGATATAAACCGCCATGTAATTTCTATGTCCTCAGTCATGCTCTTTGTATCATATCCTCCGAGCTTTTCAAAAAAGCTCCTTCTGTAGATGCTCAATGGCCCTGTAGTGACATAAACACTTTTTAAAAAATCTGTAATTTTTCTGTTCCATGAAAAAATCATATACTCAATAGCTTGTATCTTCGTTAGGAGGTTGGTTGTCCTATTCCTCACAACAACTAATGAGGTTACTGCTCCCATTCTAGGATCATCAAAATATCCCATAATCCTTCCAACAGCTTCTTTCTCAGGGCGAGAATCGTCATCTGTAAATCCTATTAATTCTGTATCTACAAACATAGCACCATAGTTCCTAGCTCCTGCAGCATTACCCGTATTTTTTGGGGTCTGAACAGCAAGAACTTTCTCATATTTCTTGGCATATTCTTGGAGAATCTTCCATGAATTATCCTTACTGCAATCATCCACAATAACAATTTTCTTAATGTTTTCATAGTCAGAATTAAGCAGACTCTCTATAACGCCTATGATTGTATGTTCTGCATTGTAGCATGGAACAACAATACTCACCTCATAATCTTTCGTTCTTCTTGGATAAGAAAAAAATTCTTTCTTGTTCTTAACAGTAAGCATGATAAAGAAGAAGAACATGTAAATAGAAAGAAACATCAAGCACAGGTAAATCCCCGTTACTGTCTCTACCATCAACCGTCCCTCCGAATCACCTCATCCCCAACACTAAAATAATCATAGAACTCATCGCTTAGGCTTAATTCATATGTGTGCCCGGACTTTTTTTTCTTTATCAGACCAAGTTCTGTAAACCTCTTAATATGGTCATAAGCCTTATTTCCTCTAATCTTTATTATCATCGATTGTTTCATGGGTTGCTTGAAAGCGATAATTGCAAGAGTCTCTTGTTCAGCCTTGGTAAATTCCGAAGAGCCGGTTGCAAGGCGGTTGACTATTTTTGCGTATTCCGGACGCACATCCATTTTCCACATTTCCTTTCCCGGTTCGCCTTTTTTCACAATCGCAATAGCTGAATCTCTTTCTTCATAATTTTTAATCAACTTTTCAATAACCTCTCTTATAATAATTGGATTAAGGTCCGAGAGCGTAATTATGTCTTTGACATTGAGAAATCTACCCGAGACAAAGAAAATAGCCTCCAACTTCTTCAAATC
>JAHJRM010000092.1 GCA_018830905.1 Nanobdellota archaeon | reverse complement strand
GGGGAAGAAAATAAAGCAAAAAAAGAAATAGAATCAGCTATTAATATGCTTAAAATTGTTCAATCAAAAACAACTCCTGAAATAGCAGAAGAAGTTAAAAGTAATATAGCAGAAACAGGGTCTAAAATAAATGAAAATTTAAATTTAGAATTTTTTGAAAAATATTTAACAGAGGAGCAAAAAACAAAATTAATTATAGAACATTCTGAGAAGATTCTCGAATATTGTGAAGAGCTTGCTAAACAAGATTATAACTTAATGTTAAAAGATGAGAAATGCCAGAATAATGCTCCTGATTGGCTTGAAGATGAAGTAAATAATAGGATAGAAGAAGTTCAAAAACAAGATTCTGAAGAAATGAAAAAACAAATAGAGATTACTATGAATAACCCAAAAAACTCAGATTGTGATGGAATTTCTTTAACAAGTGAAAGAACAAAATGTGAGAAGTTTAAAGCATTAGCAGTGAGGTGTGAATTTCAGAATGATGAATCTGCATGCAAAGAGATAGGTATGTTCAAAGATGTTCGAACTAATAAAAGAGAAAATTATGAACAAGAAATTTTAAATAAATATGTTCCTGCCGAATGCACAGAAGCAGGAATTAGGGACGGAGAAGAATGCAAGAAGTTTATTATTACATTGTATAAACCTGATTCAGAGTGTATGGAAAACGGTCAAGTTTTAGATGGCGAAGCTTGTGGAAAAAAGCTTGTTAATGAAGATAAAATTCCTCAAGAGTGCATTAAAAATGGAGAACCTGTTTCTCCTGAAGAATGTGAAAATATTATGAAAGAAAAATCAAAACCTTCTGGTGAAGAATTTAAATTAATGTCTGGTGAATGTAAAGAAAGGGGAGTTTATGACCTTGAGGCATGTGATGAAATTGTTAATCTTCCTCGTCCTTGTAAGGATGCTGGATATTATACAAAAGAAGAATGTGAAAGTTTTACTTTAAATCAAAATCTTCCTAAAGAATGTATCGAAGCAGGAGCATTAACTCCAGAAGCATGTGAAAAAATAAAACTTCCTGAAAAATGCCAAGGACAAGCATTTTCAAATGAAGAATGTGAAGCAGTTTTTATCAAAGAGAAAATGCCTGCAGAATGCCAGGAATCTGGAACCTATAATTTTCATAAATGTGCTAAACTTTTGTATGCAGAAGTTTCTGATATAAGCATAGAAGGAGAAAGTGAGTATCTTGCAAGTAAGGGTATAAGTTTTGATGAGATTCCTAATGAATGTTTAAATGGGATGAATTTTGTTAGGGGAATGGATTGTGATGAAGCATTAATTAAAAAATTTGGGATTATGCTTCCTCCCCCTGTTGAAACATCAACTATTCCTCAAGAATGTATGAGGAGTGGAACTCCGGTTTCTCCTGAAGAATGTGAAGAAATTTTAGGAAATGGGATTATGCAAAATGAATTGCAAGATGCTATCCCAAAAATATGCCAAGATGCAAATGTTGAAACTCCTGAAGAATGCGGAAAATTATTAGAAAAACAAAGGAAAGAGCAGGGCATTGGAATAAACATGCCTGAAGAATGTATTGGGTTAGATGTTGAAGAATGCAAGGAGATTATGGGAGAGAAAAATATTACCATAAAAAAGCCAGAAGTCGAAGAGAGGGCAATTTGTTGTAAAAAAATAATAAATGGGAAACCGCAATATCATTGGGATTCTAAAGAGGTTTGTGTAGACCCAGCAAGTATAGAAGGTCAAGTTGTGGATGATGATTCTTGTCTTGCATTAGGATTAGCAATAGATAATGAAGATGAAATAATAAAAGAAGGAGTTCCTGAGGAGTGTGCGAAATTAAGTGTCTATGATAAAGAATCTTGTGATATGATTATGTCAAAAATTAATGCTGAAAGAATAAAGAATGGAGATAAGATAATAATAGATGATGATGGTGCTACTGATATTATTACAAAGGACCAGATTAATCAAATTGCAGATGATGCTGATAAAAAGTCAGATGATATAAAACCAGATACTACAAAAGCAGACCAAATAAAGCAACAAGTTGATGATATAGAAGATGATATTAAAAAAATAGATAAAATTGGTGGAGACATGCAAGAGCCTGATGGAAATGAGAGAGATTTAGATGTTGTAGATAATGGGGGAGCTTCTTCTGGAGGAAATGGTGATAATGGAGATGACGTAGTTGGGGGCGGTTCTGGAGGAGGTGGTGATAATAATCTTGGGAGTGGAAATAATGTAGTAGCAGGAGATGGTTCTGGAGGAGATAGTGGCGGTATTGAAAGCAGTGGTGGAGAAAGTAGTGGAATAACAGGGGCAGTAATAGGCTCTGGAAATAAAGAATCTTTTTTAGGGAAAATTCTTAAAGGAATATTTGGAATATGAAAAAAGAAATTAAAAAACCAAAAGTAGTTTTATCAAAACTATGGGCATGGATAATTTTAGTATTCTTAGCTATCTTAGATGC
>JAHJRM010000016.1 GCA_018830905.1 Nanobdellota archaeon | reverse complement strand
CACAGTGTAAGTGGAGCAGGGAGGATAAGGATTATGAAAAAATGGAGAATACTCTTACTGTTTGTTCAACAGAACCTAATAGCGCACAGAGTTACACCTGCTCAGGAAAGCTCACCGGACTTTTGAATTCACAGGAAAATAAGTTTTTCTTTAGATGTAAAGATATTTTTGATAATGTAAATAAAGATTCTACGTCTTTGACAATTATTGGTACGCAGCCTTTGGTTATTGATGAGGTTTCTCCTAATGACGAGACTATAAAGGATTCGACTAGCCCTGTTAAGGTGACTCTTGAAGCTCGGACCTCTGCAGGAGTTAATAGGGGAGAAGCATCTTGTTATTGGAAGAGGGAAGGTTCTAATTCAGCGTACATTTTGTTTTCGTCTACGGGAACGTATGCACACTCTGCAAACGTCTGGATTGAACCAGGGAATTATAGTTACTTAATTCGGTGTAGAGACAGTGCAAACAATGCTGACACAAGAAAGGTTAGCTTTGTTGTTGAAACGGACACGTCTGCTCCAAGCGTTGTGAGGGCGTTCAGAGAGGGCAGCCAGTTGAAGATAATCACTAATGAAGAGAGCGAGTGTGTTTATAGTAATAGCGCTACCATTGGTTGTAGTTATGAATTTGATCAGGGATTGAGTATGACTGTCAGCAGTGATTCAAAGACGCACTCGACATCCTGGGACCCTAATAAGAATCTTTATATCAAGTGTCAGGACGACTTTGGGAACCAGCCGTTGCCACAGCAATGCAATATAGTTGTAAGGCCGTTTGAGGTTTAAGTAGATAGGTTAGCTGTAAATTAAATATTTAGAATTTTGAACAAAAAATTAATTTTTTATAATCAATTATTTTCCTTAATTTCCACTCTTAATTCCTGTTCCTCTCACCCTTTCAAAGTCCCTACCTATCCTTGTTAAAATACTAGATTTAGATTCCCCATAGAGACTTCTTCTCCCCACTCTTGCGTTATTTATTACTATAGTATTAAATCCTCCTTGATTGTAAAGACAACTCATAGAAACATTCACTTTTTTTCCTTGATATCTCTCTGTCGGACTGTCCTTCGAAAATGTATATTCCATCCGTATTTCTACAGGATCCCCTTCTCGGAATATTTCTCCATCAGTTCTATTAGAAAAATTTCCTTCCAATTTATCAAATCTTGCCCCTTCAACACAGAAGTCGAAATCTATAGTTTCAGTAGAATCAAGATAATATGTAACTCGTGCAGGTATTGTTATTAAATCTCTTTCTAACTCTCGTCTTCCTAAATCCCTCACCTCATCTATCCTCTCATCCAGTTCTCTTCGTGGAGAAGCTTCTAATATTTCTTGGTCTTTTGTTATTTCTTTTAAACTTCTTGAAGGAGATATTTCTGGAAAAAAGAAAAGGTGTTTCTGATGAGATCTTCTCAACGTTCCATGGTAAACACAATCTTCTAATTTTAAGACACAGGTAGGGTAAGATAACAAATCTCCCTCTTTTGTTCTTCTAGTATTTGTATGATAATATGAACCAATATTCATACCATCTTCCCTAGTAGGAAAAGATAATTGAAGATGTCCTTCGGGAATTGGAGTAGACGATGCCAATATTCTTCCAACAATATGATCATTCTCAGAAAGGGGGAAAATTTCTCCTTTAACTCTCCCAGGTTTTAAATGTAAATTATCAAAAGCAAGTTCAGGTCTAATTCCCCCATCTCCTGAAGCAACTTTGTAAACTTTTAAAAAATTATAACCTATAACATTTCCAATATTTCTTAAATCTTTTAAAACCATTTTAAATCTGTGACTCCTTTAACATATTATTCTTTAATTTACTATTTTTAGTGGCTAGAAGACAAATTTAACCCTTATAAATTTAATTCTTGTATGATATTGCTATTTTAACAGGACTTTGTCCTCTCAAAAAAATTTAGTGGAGAAATGAAAAAACAAGAAATTAAGTTTTGAAACTCCTGTGCCATATTTTACTTAAAAAACTAAAACATTCTTCGTTTTCGTTTCAGTTCTTCAAAAATCTTTCATTTACCTGACATTTATTTTACAACTCACAGCTAGGTTAAATTAATAAACTTATTTTATCTTTTTAATTTATGATTTTAAAAAGGGGTCAGGTGAGTTTGTCATTTGGAATGATTTTTTCTATAATTCTTATTGTCATATTTTTTGCTTTTGCTTTTTATGCGATAAAAACTTTTTTTGGAATAAATAATTCTGCACAGGTGGGGCAGTTCATTAGTGATTTTCAGTCGGATGTGGATAAAATCTGGAGGAGCTCTGGAGGTTCTCAGGTGAATGAATACTCTTTGCCTTCGGGCGTGACAAAGGTTTGTTTTGTTGATTTCAACCCAGATATTGGTAAAAAGGGAATCAATATGAATTTGTATGTTGAACTGAGTAGAATTTACCAGGGTTCTGACAACATTGTTTTTTATCCAATGGGCTCTACAGAGATTGGTTCTACAAAGATAGATAATTTGAATCTTGCAGATATTACCTTGGAAGAGAACCCTTTCTGTATAAATAATGCTGAAGGTATTAAGTTAAATTTAATCAAAGAGGCTAGTGAGGCCTTGGTCAGAGTAGAGCGAGGGAATTAAATGAATGTGCTTATTGGGAAAAGGGGTATTCAGTTTTCTTTTGCATGGATTTTTGCAATGATTGTTGGTGCTTTTATTATCTTTCTTGCAATTTATGCGTCTATGAAAGTTGCCGATACAGGGGGAGGTGCGACTAGTGCTAAAGTGGGAAAAGAGATTGGGATTCTGTTGAACCCTTTGCAGACTGGTTTTGGAGAGAGTACATCTAATCTTCTTACGCTTCCGATTGAAACGAGAATTCATAATCGATGTAGCTCTTCGGGTAACTTTGGCATTCAGACCATCCAGGTTTCTCAGAAAAACTTTGGAGAATGGAGTGCCACAAATCTTGGTTCGGATTTTGAAAACAAATATATCTTCTCTGGAACAGATGTTGAAGGGACAGACTTCTTCCTCTTTTCAAAATCATTTAATTTCCCATTCAAGGTTGCAGATGTGGTCTATATGACATCTTCCGAGGAGAAATTCTGTTTTGTTGGGGCTCCTGAAAGCATCGATAAAGAATTAAGAGATTTGGGCCAGGAGAATATCTTCTTAGAGAATTGTCCTGCAGAGAGTGTGAATGTGTGCTTTGATTCTGCGCAGATATCTGGTGAGGATTGTGATATTGAAGTCAGAAGGGGTAGGAAAGAAGTGGAAAGTGATGGTCGGATTGTTTATTTTGAGGATGATGTTTTGATGTATGCAGCGATTTTTTCAGATGCAGATATTTATGAGTGTCAGGTGCAACGTTTGATAAAGAGAACTGGTGAGCTTTTAACAATCTATGGTGGAAAGCAGGACCTTTTGGCTCAAAATGGTTGTTATAATAATTTGGATTTGAATTTTTTTAGGAATTCTATTCTTGCATTCAGAGATTCTGAAGATTTAGTTTCTGTTGCGAATGATGCAGAGAGCGTTGGCAAAGATAATGATGCTGAGGGGTGTGAGTTATGGTAGGGACTCGCGGACAGATGAAGATACAACAGATGGCGTTTATGCTCATAGCAGTCACGCTGCTTTTCGTTTTTGTAGGAATTTTCTTCCTTAAGATTATATTATCTGATTTTAACCAATCGGCAGAAAGTTTGGAAGAGAAAAACGCTCTTCTTACTGTAGCTAGACTTGCAGATTCTCCGGAATTTTCATGTGGAAGTGCTTTCGGTACTTCAAAATCTAATTGTGTTGACTTCGACAAAGTTATGTCCCTTGGCGAAATCTCTGGGAGATACTCTAATTTCTGGGGCGTTGAAGGGATAAGTATTCAGAGAATTTACCCTTCTGTTGAGGGGATTTGCACAACAGGAAACTATCCTGATTGCGGTGAAATAAACCTATTTAGTGACGAGGGTGTAGGGGTTTCAAATTTCATATCCCTCTGTAGGAAGAGTGAACAGGGAGATGTTTGTGATGTTGCTAGAATTACAGTTTATTATGGGAGGGGGCAATGAATAAAAAAGGGCAGGAAGAAATAGTTGGTTTCGCACTGATAATTATCATTGTCGCTGTGGCTTTGCTGTTCTTGTTTAGTTTTTACATCAGAGGTAACGATGGAGAGTCTGCTGAGAGTTATGAGGTTGATAGCTTTGTGCAGTCTGTTCTTTATTATACCACAGATTGCGAAGATTTTCTTGGGAATTTCTCTGTTCAGGAGTTGATTTCTGAATGTAAAGCTGAAGAGAGATGTTCTGACGGAAGGAATTCTTGCGAGATTCTGGATCAGACTCTAAGAGATATATCTAGTTCTAGTTGGCAGTTTGGGAGTGATAGACCAATTAGTGGTTATGTTCTGAATGTTAGCGTAGAGGGGTTAGAACTTGCTAGCGTCCAAGAAGGTGTTCATGAGGGTAACTTTAGAAATGCTCTTCAGAGTATTAATTCAAGAGGAGATTCCATTGAGTTTTCTTTTAGAGTTTATTTCAAATAAGAATTGTTTAGAAAATAGTTTCTGTTTAATAAGTCCCATTCTTCAGAATTCATAGGGGTTATTGATGTCAATTTCTCTCTACCACGAAGTCGCTCACCATACCCAAGATAACCATAAATCAGCGTTTTATTGTTTAATAAGTAACTTGAATTTTGACTTCTAAACAAAGCTTTCTAAATAATCAAATTTATAAAGGGGGTAGGTTTTGATTTTTTATGAGAATCAATTTGGAAGCTTTTTTAGGAATGATAGGTAGCTTAGAGGAGTTATTAGATATGTCTAGAGAGGATCCTTCATATTTTCAAAAATGTGTTTGTTTATGCGGGAATAATATGGTGACTATGGAAGGAGAGATTAAAGCATTGTATTCTCAGATTACAGAGGCAGCAGATATGCTTCCAAAAGGGGTTATGACAAAAACCCTGCAATTTAGGTTAGGAGAGTATGGAAAATCTATAGAGTTATTGTCAGCAGTTAGTTCCCAGTTGAGGTCATCTGGAGGGTATGTCTGGGTCAATTGATCATACTTTCACATGTATTGTCATTGTGTCTACAGCTATTATCGGCTTATGCCTTATCCTATTCTTAGTCTTTTCTTCAAGAAGTTCAATGAATCCAAACCTTTCTAGAAATTTAACATCGTCACTTACTGACTTAAAGGTTCTACCTAGTTTTTTTGCTAGATCATAGAGGGATCTTGGTTCTTGTGTTTTTATGGTGTGTAGGAGACGTGCTTTCTCATTGCTTAAGAGATGCCTAAGAAGAGACAGGCCTTCAAAGTCATAATCTTTCTTAGAGTTCCCTAATTTCTTGAATATGGAAAAGGTTCCTTTGGATTGGATAACAGTGATTTCTCTTACTTTTGTCTTTGGCATTTTAATTAGATTTTATATTTAAGCATATATCTATCATTTCCAAATAGATATGTTAAATATATATTATGTGTATAGGGTTTATTATTAGGAATATATTCCTTTGTAAGATAGGTATGTTAATAAAGCTTTTGCTCGCTCAGATTTTGAATGTTGTTCTAATACTCCAGTGATACCAAAAGCTTTATAAGTAAAACCTTAAAGAAGAGGTCTTTTTGGTAATTTGGGGAAAAATGCACAGTAAGTTTTTTAAAGGGAAATTGACTTTTGACATTAAGAAAACACCTTAAGAGGTGTTCTTATAGGGGATTCGAGAGTTCGTTGTGTCCTTTGATGGATTGGGTATCTTTTCAAAGGGTTGATTTAAGGTTGTTAAAAATGTACAAAAACACAAATAAAATAGGGTTACTAAATAATGTTAATTTTTCTAGTCTAGAGGTTTCTATGTTTCAAAATTCATATTCACAAATCCCGGTGGTTCTACCCTATGACTCTCGGGCTAGTGAGGGTTGCCTTGGGCAACTTCCCTATAGAGTTGAAAGGAGGTTGAAAAGAGAATAAATGAAATATAAATTTAAGCAAATTTTCGCGGTGGCTACAAGCGCATTAATGATTGGTATGACTGCTGGAGTTGCTGGTGCTGCAAGTTACCCTTCTCCATTCGTTGTAGGAGGTAGTGCTGATTTCGCAGTCGTTCACGGTGCTAGCGCGCCTGCTGGATTTGACTCGGCTCAAGCAACAAGTATTGCTAACCAGCTTAGAGATTTGACTACAAGTGGTACTGTTTCTGTCGGAGATAGTGCTGTATCATTTGATACTGGCTCAACAAGAATCTGGCTAAACACTTCACTTAATGCGGCGAAATCTACGCTTACAAAAACAGACCTTCCAGTTATCCTTGCAGACTACACTTTCTCAGGAAATGTAGACTCAAAGATGACTTCAACATTAAAACTTGGAGTTGGAACTACTGCTGGAGCAGATAACTCAAACAAGGTTATCTTTGCAAGACAGCCTACAAGTAGTGATGATCCAGTTATTGGAGTAAGTCTTAGTAGTGATATTGGAAACGTCTTATACAACGCTTCTGTGACAATGCCTACCATTAACTTTACTCACACCGATTCTGAAGGAGAATCAATAAAGTTGTTTGGAAAAGACTTTGTAGTAAGTACTACAACTGATGCAACTAATTTGGTTTTGTTCAAATCTGCTCAAGAAATTTCATTAACTGCTGGAGGAACTAGTCCTAGCCCTTCATCAACTGTAACCGTGGATGGAACATCCTATACTGTTACGCTTGTTACGGGAAGTGGAACTACTAGTGCTACAATAAACGTTAATGGAGAACAGAAATCAATTACTGCAGGTTCATCAAAGAAAATTAATGGACTTGAAGTTGCATTGAAGACTGTTACTGAATCTACAGCATTAAGTACTATAGATGCCACAGTGTTACTTGGTTCCCAAAAACTGACGTTTACAGATGGTGCGAAAGTTAAAGTGGGATCTGATGATACACTTATTGATGGTACAAAAGTAACCTTTACTGGAACAACACTTGCAATGACTGGATTAACAGTCTCCGTGTTCAGACCAAGTTCAAGTAACGACGCTATTGTTGCAGGTCAAGCACTTGTAGACCCTGTATTTGGAGGTTTCCAAGTGATATTTGAGGGAATAAGTAGTCCTCTTTCAGATTCTGGAAGAGAAACTCTATCTGTTAAATCTTCAGGAGATGATTCAGCTTCTCTTACCTTTACAGATAAGAGAGACAATACAGCTACAATTGACTTTGCCCATAACGAGAGCAATGCATTTGCTTTGAGAGATACACAGAACTATACCATTCACGTTAGAGAAAAGGAGAACGTTAGCGAAAACCAATATGTAATTCTTGGAAACGAGGATTACGGAGTTATAGCTAGAGTTACCCAAATCTATAACGATACTGGAGTTACCTATACAAATGATAAAGTTATCCTTGTTGATCAGATGAGTAAAGAGACATACTCTACTACATTCACAGCTGAAGGAGCTGGTACTGTTACAATACAAGGTAAGCAGTACACTGTTAACTTCTATGATACTGGAGATGCTGGAAGAGTAGTCTTTAGTTATCCTACAGGAGATAGCTCTGCCACACAAGTAGTAGTTTATCCAACGATTCAGACAAAGAATCTTGGTAACTTAGCACTTTATGAAAAGTTGACTTCGGTTAACTTGACTGGTTTGATAGTTGATCCTGCGGATTCGACTGGAACTGCCATAACTGGATTTAAATTCCCAGATGGTGACGGTTATACGACCACTGCGGTTACATACGCCGGAGGTAATGCAAGTCACGGTAACTGGACT
>JAHJRM010000091.1 GCA_018830905.1 Nanobdellota archaeon | reverse complement strand
CTAATTATTTCTAGGGAAATTTATCTGATAAAAATTATTATCTATTAGTTGTTATCGCGCAGTTGTGATTCTGTTGCTTTTCTAGAGTTTCGAAGGAATGGTTTCATTATGGAATGGTTACAACGGAAAAGTTTATAAACAGGATTTTTCTGGATAGATTAATGACAAGCGAAAATAATGATAAAGAACAGCCTTCTTTTAGAGAAAAGATAAAAGAGAAGATTTCAAATGTTCATATGCCCGATCTTAAATTTGGAGAGAGATTGAGTTCTGTAAAAGATGGTTTGGAAGGGGGATGGGCTTCTACAGGAAAATATATTTCTGAAATGGATGTAAAGGAAAAATGGCGTTCTGGTAAGAGAGTAATTGGAGGCGCTGGAAAGAGTGTTGGAAGAGCTTGTGCTAATAATAAGAAAATAATTCTTGCAGGAGTTTGCGTGGCAGGCATTGGAACAGCAGGATATTCATTTGTCCCTTGGCAGAATCTTTATGACGAAGCAAAATCTTTGGTTCCAGAAGGAGAGGTTCCTGAAGAAAAAGTTCCTGAGAGATTTTACACTGGAGCCCAGGCAGATTCTATTGTTCGAGACACAAGGGATGATTATGAGGGCAGAATGGGAGCCTATCAGGCAAGAATTGATTCCCTAAATGGAGTAATCAAAGAAAAAGATGAGCGTAATTCTAAAGATGATGGAGAATTAAGAAGAGTTAGGGGAGAACTTACGCGAGCAAATCGTAACTCGCAAAATTTGGAGCGGATTAATAATAATAATAATTCATCCGCTTTGCTTGTCCGTTCTCGAGAAAAATCACAAAGACTGGAAGCAGCAGTTACACCTTTCCTTTTGGGTTCGCCCGATTCTGCAGAAGTTATGAATACAATTGTTTCAGGCAACGCGGCGATATATACTGGTGAAGCAGCTAAGGCTTATGATCCTCGTGCAGAAGCGGGAGAAGTTTATATTTTTGAAACTAAAAATGGAAAACCTGTTGGATTTGGATTCAGGTTAGGAAAAAAATAAAATGACAATCAGAAAATATATTGCACCTATTGTAGCGACTGGAACGCTTTTAGCTTTCGCTTCAGAGGCCGGAGCACAGACAGCAACAGAAGAGAAGATTCAACAATTAGAGAATAAAATCCAGACAGTTCAGGGGAGAATCGATTCAACAGGAATTGACTCTATGAGTGCACAGGGCAAACAAGTTTTAGGAGATATCCAAGGATGGACTGCGGACAAAGATTCTCTTATTAAAGTGGCAAAGGGAGAAGAAGACCTTCGGAGAAGAGCGGAGACAAAAGATACAGTTAGAACATCGCCAAGTATAATCGCTGACGCATACTTCGGACAAAACGGAACGCGCGGAGCTAGAGTGGGCGTGAACTTCGGACCGGTTTCAGTTCTAGCTAACATCTTAAGTGGCAGCGATAGAGTTGTTTCAGAATCAAATATGCCCTTGAAAAATGGAAGATATGCAGAGGGAAGTGAAAGAGAAACTGGTGTTGGCGGATATGGAGTTGATTTTGAATTTGCTCTTGGAAGAAGGTTCTTTGGAGGAGTAGGAGTTCAAAGAGTAAGATATTCAAGGGAAGTTGAGGAGGCAATTTATTCAAAAGATAAAAAATTGCTTGACTCTGCAAAGAATTCAATAGCAGCAAGTGGGACTTCTGGAGAATTCTACGGTGGAGCTAATATTCCTCTCGGTGAGAATGCCTCCTTGAGAACACTTGCTGGTTACGGCAAAAGAGGCGGATATGGTGGACTCGGTCTTAAATTTAATCTCCAAAGAACAAAAAAATGAAAAAACTAACATTAATTCTAATTGCATGCGTATTCTCAATCTTTTTTCTTAATGTAGCCAGTGCTATTGTTGTTAGCGGAGGATTTGATGGGCAGGAGTCAAACATCGCAATAAAGAACGGAGACAGTGCAGAATTCTATGTGGAAACTTTTAGTATGAGTCTTCCTATGGAGATAAGCATAGAAGTTTTTGATTCAAATGATAAACTTATCCACACCTTCGAGGGAAACACTGAAGTTGGATTAAGCACTTTTGAAAAAACATACACTTTAACAAAAAACATTTATGAGAATGAGGGTGATTTCAGAATTGTTATTATTGGAAGTGATGAATCCCAAAGCACAAGGACCCAAACATTATTCTTGAAGGTAACCGAGACTAACGAAGAGCCAACGCCTACAGAAAATACAGCACCAAGAATAAATTCTATTCAGACGATTAAAGAAATCACTGAAGGAAACAATTATGAGTATCAAGTTACTGCTGAAGATGATGAGGGAGATGCGATTACTTATGAATTTTTTGGACCTTCTTGGCTTTCAATGAATCCTGAAACAAATGTTATTTCTGGGACTGCTCCTTCAGTTGATGCTAATCAAGGTTACAATTTTGGAGTAAAAGTTTCGGACAATTCGAGAGCATTCACCTACAAAATATATTCTTTGAAGGTTATAGATTCTGAAGGAAGCAACAACGCGCCTGTGGCTTCGAGCAGAAATTGGGAAGTAGATAAGAACACTCCAAAAAATATAACACTTATTGCTCAAGATGCGAATAAGGATTCTTTAACATACTCAATTGTGGTTAATCCTGTGAATGGAGCTCTTTCAGAATTTGATTCAGCAACGGGAAAGGTAACATACACTCCTAAGAAAGATTTTGTAGGAAGTGATTCATTTACATTCAAGGCAAAGGACG
>JAHJRM010000090.1 GCA_018830905.1 Nanobdellota archaeon | reverse complement strand
TGTCAGACAACAATTCCGATACAATTAAGTGAAAACCAAACGATTAATCTGATTGCGGCTGAGTGTTTGCCTCAAGAGATTTTGCAACAGCTCCAGGGCAATACAGCACAGACACCAAGTGCAAATTAATTTTTTCTTTTAATTTTGATTTTTTCTTTAAGAGGCTGTGAAAAGTATGTTAGGGGATATATTACTTGCTCGCTGTGCTCGCAAATTGATAATGAGTTAACTTAGTAAAATCAGTGGGATTCTAATTGAAAATATCTTTCAAAAATAAAATCATGCGCGTGCCGAGAATCGAACTCGGGTCACCTCGTCTTTGCTTTGCTCAATTTGAGCACCGAACTTTTCTGAAGTTGGGCATTGGCAACGAGATATTCTACCATTAAACCACACGCGCTTGAATTATCAAAACGTAGAAGCCTAGGTTTTTAAGATTTTAGAAAGCAATCAACCAATTGAGAATTCCTGCGAAAGTCACCCAGAGAGCATAAGGGATTAGGAGGTATGTTGCCGTGCGGTTGATTCTATAAGTTAAGATGAGGAGAGCGATTATTGAAATCCAGAGTGCTATTAGTTCAAAGAATGCTGTTTCGGGGTTTTGCTGGCTGAAGAAGATGAAACTCCACAAGACGTTAAAGAAAAGGTTTAGCCCAAAAAGAATTGCTATGCTTTTCTTTGTGCTGGTGTTTTTTGCAGAAATCCATGAAATGTAAATTGAGATTGCTATCAAGAAGAAAAGAATATTCCAGACAATTGGAAAGACGAAGTTTGGAGGGGTTATCGACGGCTTTATTGAGTCGTACCAGTCAGAGCTTACTGAAGAAGATGTGAACGTGCTTCCTATGAATGCTATTGCGTAGACTATTACGAGGGAGGCGATTAGGACTTTGTAGTTTAGGGGTTTCATTTTCTCTTTTTTATGAATGGTCCGTGGAGGAGCCGTACCGCCATTACGCAGCGATTAGCCATACGCTTCGGCCTACACTGAATAGTTCTGTTGCTTCGCGAGGCATTGCGAGGGTACAATCGCAAGCGTTAGTATGATATCCGCCAATGCAACCTCGCTTCGCTCGATTGCATCATGGTCCGTGGAGGAATCGGACCTCCGCTTCCTCGGTGTAAACGAGGTGTTCTACCATTAGACTAACGGACCTATGAAGGAAACCAGGGTTTCCCATCAACCCTTCCTTTAAAATAGGCTTAGGGCTAATGATTTAGATAAAACGTGGTGGCTTTTAAAAGTTACGAAAGAGCTTAATTATAAACGTTTTTTCTCTGCCCTATTCTAACTACAACTATCTTGTTCGCAGAAATAATAACATCAACAACAGCTCTATAGTCCAATATCCTCAGTCGCCACAATTTTTCTCCTTGCAATCTCTTAAGAAATCTAAAAGGATTCTCCCTCAAACTGTAGATTTTCTGTAATATTATCTCAGAATCTTTTTTATTTAATTTATTGAGAAATTTTTTAGATATTTTTGATAACTCGATAGAATACATTTTATCTCAAAACTATTCCCAGTTCTTTCGCTACACTTTCAATTGAATAAACTTCTCCTTTTCTTATATTTTCAAGACCCTCTTGAATCTCTGAAATTTCCTCTCCACTTAAAACCTCTTCCCCTTGATTATCTATAAGGTTATTCAAAACTTCATCATAAGATTGTCTTTTCATGCTCTTAAGTGCCTTTAATCTTTCAAGAGTATTTTGGTCTACTTGAATAGTTGTTTTTTCCATGTTATATACTGATTATAGTTACTATATAAACATTACGCCCCAACCAGGACTCGAACGCGAGATGGAACCAAGGTTCTCTCGCGCTCTTTCCTTCTCGTTTAAACCGATTTTTCAGTCCTGGTTTTTTCAACGCCCCAACCAGGACTCGAACCTGGATGCCCTTGCGGGCCAAGATTTCCAATCTTGTGCAATACCCTTATGCGATTGGGGCGTAAAGATGATTGGAAGATGTATCTTTTAAATATTTCATTAACGAGTTACTTGTTCGCTTCGCTCACAAATTGCTCTAAAAAATAAATGACATCCTCCGCACACTAAAGTATGCGGTTTCCATGATGTATGCCCTGAGTTCTAATATAGTTTTGCACAACGTCTAACTGGACAAAACCGACGCTGGATGCGAACTTTCCTCGACTCCACAAATGTCCTCGAGGGTATCTTAGTCTCGCCTTTTTATGATGCTCAAAGAAAAGTTTCGCGGATAATCCTTTTAGAATCTGCAAAACTTTCGACGCTGATAAAGTAAACTCAAAATTTACAATGCAATGGACATGCTCAGATTGGACGTTGAGTTCAATTATTTTAATTTGGTGCAGCGACGCTGCACGTCGAATGCAAGCCGAAACTAAGTTTTGGTATTCTAATTTTCGAAACATCTTATATCGGTATTTCGTGCACCATTCCAAGTGCATCATTATTTTACCGACGCTGTGTTCATACTTTTCGTATTTTTCTGCAAAGCTCTCGCTAAGTTGAATTTGTGTTTCCATTTTTGTTTTTAGAAAGATTTATTTAGTTTTGAAAAGT